>NZ_KV795540.1:54780-167583 GCF_001809035.1 Eikenella sp. HMSC061C02 | reverse complement strand
CACCGACCCGCCGTTCGATATGCAATACCTCTACAGCACCCAGTTGCTCACCCTCGCCGAACAGCAGGGCGCAAAAGTGTTCAACAGCGGGCAGGCCATGCGCGATTTCAACGAAAAACTCGCCATTTTGAATTTTTCCCGATTCACCGCGCCCACCCTCGTTTCCACCCGCGCCGCCGATGTGCGCGCCTTTTTGGCCGAACACGGCGACATCATCGTCAAACCGCTCGACGGCATGGGCGGCATGGGCATTTTCCGCCTCACCGAGCGCGACCCGAACATCGGCAGCATTCTCGAAACCCTGATGCGGCTGGATACGCGCACCATTATGGCGCAACGCTACATCCCCGAAATCGTGCACGGCGACAAACGCATCCTCGTGATTGACGGCGAAGTCGTGCCCTTTGCCCTTGCCCGCATACCGCAGCAGGGCGAAACGCGCGGCAATCTGGCCGCCGGCGGGCGCGGCGTGGCGCAGGAATTGAGCGCGCGCGACCGCGAAATCGCCGAAACCCTCGCCCCAGAGCTGAAACGGCGCGGCATTTTGCTGGCCGGATTGGACGTGATTGGCAGCCATCTAACCGAAGTGAACGTGACCAGCCCCACCGGTTTCCAAGAAATCACCAAACAAAAAGGCTTTGATGTGGCCGCCAAATTCATCGATTCGGTGGAATGGAACGCGTGATAGGCGTTGCTCAATTGAAGCCCGGCTTTCAGGTAGCCTACGGTAGTGATAGAGGCTGCCTGAAAAACGAAGGTTTTTTGTATACAAGTATTTGTATACTGTATACCCACGATTGAAGGCTACCTGAAAATTTCAGGGCGGCAAACCATAGTTTGGCTCCATGCCGAGCTGTATATTTTCAGCGTCGTTGAGCAGGATTGCCCGTTTCCACTTTGTTGCCGAACTTATTTTTCAGGTAGCCCCGCACATCATTCGGAGCACGCCAATATGACCAAACCACTTACATTATTGCTGTCCGGCTTGTTTGCCGCGCTGTGTTGGACGGCGGCGGATATGCTGCTGGTGGGCTTTGTGCAGTCGCCGGAGCAGTATCCATTGTTTTCGCACACACTGGCCTCCGCCTTAGGCGACGATGTGGATTTGGCGGTGCTGATGCTGGCCGGATCGCCGCAGCGGCTGTTTTGGGGCGTGTTGCCCGCCACTTTCAGCCTGCCGTTTTATTTGGCCTCGGCTTTCGGTGTGCGCCGTTTGCTGCGAGGCAAGGCGGCAGGTGCGGTGTTGAGCCTGCTCTCGGCAGGCTATGCACTCTCGCCCTTGGGGCATGCGGGCTTTTATTATATGGGAATCAGTGCGCAAACCCTGCTGCATAGCCCGCCTGAAGCCTATCCGATGTTGCTGGCACAATTTCGGGCATTTCATGCCATGTTGGCGGTACATTGGTTTGCCTCGGTGGGGCTGCTGGCTGCGGGCTGGCTGGTGCTGCTGGTGCAAACCGTGCGCGGACAAACTGTCTTGCCGCGTGCTTCTGTATGGGCAAACCCCTTGCCGGTGGGCGCTGTGGTGGCGGGCGTGTGCAGCCTGTTTCCACAATCGGCCGCAGCGGCCTGCATCGGCGGAGCAACATTCAATATCGCCCAGGCGGTGTTTTTCGCCTTCGCTTGGTATTGCCTTTATTCCAACTACCAACATCAAAAGGAGCATCGATGAAACCCGGCAAACGCGGCCTCGCGCGCCTGATCGCCGCCGCCCAATATTCCCGCGACGGCCTCGCCGCCGCCTACCGCAACGAAGCCGCCTTCCGCCAGCTGGTGTGGCTGCACGCCGTGCTGCTGCCCCTGGTGTTCTGCTTCGATTTTGATACGCCCGTGCGCATGCTGCTGGTGGGCGCATCGCTGCTCTCGCTGATTGTGGAGCTGTTCAACACTGCCATCGAAGCTGTGGTGGACAGGATTTCCGAAGAGCTGCACCCGCTCTCTAAAATCGCCAAAGATGCCGGCTCCGCCGCGCAACTGGTGGCGCTGTTGCTCGTTGGCATTTTTTGGCTGATGGCCTTAAACACCCTGTAGTCCAACCCCGTTTGATAGAAAGGAAAGCATATGAAGCTTAAGCAAATCGTTATCCTCTCCGGCCTGCTCTTGGCCGCAGCCGCCCAGGCAGAAGTGCGCGCCAGCGAGGCTTGGGCGCGGTTTACCGTGCCCGGCATGAATTCCGGCGGCGTGTTTATGCAGCTGGAAAACAGCAGCCCCGCCGACGCGCTGATCGGCGGCAGCAGCCCCGTGGCCGAAAGCGTGGAAATCCACGAACACGTGATGGCCGGCGGCAATATGCGCATGCAGGCCATGCCACAAGGCCTGCCGCTGCCCGCCAACGAACGCACCGAGCTCAAGCCCGGCAGCTACCACGTGATGCTGATCGGCCTCAAACAGCCCCTTACCGCAGGCAGCCGTTTCCCGCTCACGCTGAAATTCCGCCACGCCCCCGAGCAAACCGTGCAGGTGGAAGTGAAAAGCCCGAGTGATGAAGCGGGCGGCGGGCATCACCACCATCATCATCACCATCACACGCACTAGCCGATAAGGTTTCAGGTAGCCTCTTGGTTGGGATGGAGGCTACCTGAAAATAGATTGTGCTGTTTTTCAGAAGAAGGCTGGGGGATTGATGGATAATAAAATTGTCCGGTTTTTAACAGCTTTATTTATGACGGCAATAATTGTTTATGTGGCTGGCCACTTTTTGATCTGGCCAGCAGTAATGCTGATGTTTATGTTCGGTGATGGCATTATCCCTCTGATCATTTTGGGTTCGATTGTGCTGGTGTGTTTGGTATTCGTTGGTGTGTTTAAACTCACGGGCAAATGAGCTGTAGCTTGGGTTAGGCTGCAAGCCGTAACCCAACAATTGGATACTCTTTATATTGGGTTACGCCTGTGGCTAACCCAACCTACTTTTACTACGCCGAAACATCGTTTTACCTGCGTTGCGGCGCACGCTTTCAGGTAGCCTTATATGCCGGATAGAGGCTACCTGAAATCACAACTACCTGATTTAAAATCATGAAAGACAACTTCCAACTCCTCGACGACACCCGGCATATGTTGCAATGGCTTGCCGATGAGCCTTATGCAGAAATCCGACGTAGCATCGAAAGCATTCTGCGCGAACAAGTGGCCGACAGCCGCCTGCTCGATTTTGCCGTTACCTCCCCGCCCGATTGGCTTACCGTCGGCACCCGCTCCGAAAGTCATCCCGAAGCCGTAACCATAAACCGCACCGCCGTGGCCTTTGAGTTTTGCCTGCATGTGTCCGGCGGCGGTCGCACCCACGAACTCCAAGGCGTGTATAGCTGGGCGGCCTGGCATCTGGACGGCAGCGGCGAACCAAACCAGCAAGTCTGGTTCGATATCGGCGGCACGTTGGCCGAATTCGGCAAAGACGGCGCACTGCTTGAGCGGTTGAAACAAGGGGCAGCGGCATGAGCCGGGCGGATAATCGGGTTTGGGTGTTTCAAGGCAGCGGCAGCCGGAATGTGTCGGCTTGCTTCTCCGGTAAAGAAAACGCAGAGCGCTGGATTCGGCAACACGCCCTCAGCGGCCTGCTCACCGCCTATCCGATTGACCAGCCGGTGTATGATTGGGCAGTGCAAAGCCAAATCATCCGACCCACCAAAGACGAGCAACAAACCGCCCAATTCATCCAAAATTTCAGCAGTGCCCATTTGGAGCACTATCACTACGAAGCAGGCAAAGAAGCCTAAAGGCTACCTGAAAACCGAATCTTCAATGCAGTGGAAACGAGCCACGCGAGTTGCGGCAAAGCTCAAATCGATGCCAAACCCATGAATAAAAAACCGCTACTTGCCCTGTTCGGCACCATTCTTCTGCTGCTCGGCGGCTATGTTTTTCTGCGGCACAGCAGCAATCCGCCCGGCAGCCTGCCCAACACAGGCAACAGTGCCGGCCTCAGCCCCAGGCAGCAAAGCCTATTGCAACAGCCCGCCCTGCCGCCGGGCAGCAACATTGTCAAACTCGTTGTGCGCAAAGCCGAGCGTGAAATGGATGCCTACGACGCGCAAGGCAATCTGCTGAAAACCTATCCCATCACACTCGGCTTTAGCCCGGTTGGCCACAAACAATTTGAAGGCGACGGCAAAACCCCTGAAGGCCGCTACACCATCAACGACCGTAATCCCCACAGCAGCCACCATAAAAATCTCGGCGTTTCCTACCCCAACGCCGCCGACCGCGACCATGCCGCCGCACAAGGCAAAAACCCTGGCGGCGACATCAAAATCCACGGCCTGCGCAACGGCTTAGGCCTTATCGGCGCGCAACACCTGCGCCGCGATTAGACCCACGGCTGCATTGCTGTAACCGATGGCGAAATCGACGAACTTTACGCCCACGTCAAACCGCAGGCTGAAATTGAGATTTTGCCTTAGCGGGCAGGGTAGTCCGGCATGGCAAAAGGCTACCTGAAAACGGTAAATCGTGTTTCAGGTAGCCTTTTATGTGATTCAGTTGTTTCTATTCCCGCTTCTGTGCCACTGCCCATTCATACAGCGCCTTTTTATTCGCCCCGCTGATTTCCGCAGCCAGCGCGGCGGCTTTTTTCGGTGGCAGTTCGGCGGCGAGCAGGCTCATGATGTGTCGCGCCTGGTCGTTCAGTTCGTTGGCAGCGGCGGCTTCGGGCGGGTGCAGCACCAGCACCATTTCGCCGCGCGTTTGGTTGGCATCGGCACGCACGGCAGCCAGCACGTCGGCCACACTGCCGCTGATAAAGGTTTCAAATGTCTTGCTAATTTCGCGTGCCAGCACCAAATGCCGGTTGGGCAGGATTTCGGCCATTTGGGTGAGTGCCGCCTCGATGCGGTGCGGCGTTTCAAACATCGCTACGGCATAGGGCACTTCGCGCCAACGCTCAAACCATTGCGCCCGTTCGCCCGCCTTGGGCGGCAGAAAGCCGGCAAAATAAAAATCCGACTGCGTTACCCCGGCCACGCTCAAAGCCGCCATCACCGCGCTGGCTCCGGCCACCGGCACCACCTTGAAGCCCGCTGCCCGCACGCCCGCGGCCAGCCGCGCCCCGGGGTCGCACACGGCAGGCGTGCCCGCATCCGATATCTGCGCCACCACCTGCTCGGCGGCGAGCGCGGTGGTGATGGTGTCGGTCATTTGCCGCTCGTTGTGTTCGCGCACGCTCACGAGCTTGGCGCGGATGCCGTAGGCCGAGAGCAGCTGCTGGCTCACGCGCGTGTCTTCCGCGCACACCAAGTCTGCCCGTTGCAACACTGCCAGCGCGCGCAGTGTGATGTCGGCCAGGTTGCCGATGGGCGTTGCCACCACATACAGCGTTTGCGGCTCAATCTGCGCGGCCGCCTTATCCAATATTTTTTGCCACATGGTCTTCGGGTATGATTGCGTTTGAAATGCCGCAAACTATAGCAAATTAAACTAGCTTCCGATACAAGGCGGGGTAGGCCGTGGCGGAAGCGGAGCTGATTTGCGGTATCGCACGAAAGGAAAACCATGCGCCTCAACCACGCCACCGGCCAAGCTGCCGAAGATACCGCCGCAGGCTACCTGAAAAAACAGGGGTGCCGCATCCTGGCGCTCAACTGGCATTGCCGCTATGGCGAAATCGACATCATCGCCGAGCAGGGCGGGGTGTATTTGTTTGTGGAAGTGCGGCAGCGGCGCAGCCAAAGCTTCGGCGGCGCGGCAGCGAGCATCACTCCGGCCAAACTGGCCAAACTCAGCCGCAGCGCCGAAACCTGGCTCCAGCAAAATGCGCCGAATCAACCTTGCCGTATCGATGCCATCTTGATTGAAAGTGATCAACCGCCGCAGTGGTTGCAGAATATCGGCGGGTATTGAAGCTGGCGGTTGTGGAGCAGACAGGCTAGCTGAAAAAGGATGAGGTTTTTGGCTTGGCTGAAACTTGTGATTGTGTGTTGCGCTTCGCCGAACTAGCGCTGCTTGTTTTGGCCGTATTGCAGCCAATGCTTTCAGCAAATCTCTTCCCGCTTACCTGTTATCGGTAATTGTTCAAACCAGCATATGCCGCTACAATAGCCGGCGTTCTCATTTACTATTTTCAGGTAGCCTGTTGTGAACCCAGCCGCCCAACGCGTATTACAGCATTTCCAGGAAAGCATTGCCGCCAAACAGCAGTGTGCCGAACAATTGGCCGAGCCGACGGCGCGGGCCGCGGCGTTGCTGTTGGATTCGCTGATGGCCGACGGCAAGATTTTGGTGTGCGGCAACGGCGGTTCGGCAGCCGATGCGCAGCATTTTGCCGCCGAGCTCACCGGCCGTTTTGAAAAAGAACGCATGCCGCTGGGCGCCATCGCGCTCACCACCGATACTTCCGCGCTCACCGCCATCGGCAATGATTATGCCTTTGATCAGATTTTTGCCCGCCAAGTGTCAGCCCTCGGCCGCCCGGGCGATGTGCTGGTGGCGATTTCCACGTCCGGCAATTCCGGCAATGTGCTTGCCGCCATCGAAGCCGCCCGCGAGCAGGGCATGAGCGTGGTGGCGCTCACCGGGCGCGACGGCGGCAAAATCGCCGGTGTGCTGGCTGAGGGCGATGTGCTGCTCAATGTGCCGCATCAACGCACGGCACGGATTCAGGAAATCCATATCCTGTTGATTCACGCCCTGTGCGATCATATCGATACCGCTTTGTTTGAAGAATAAACGCTTCACCTATTTCCGCTCAAAAGGACAATAAATCATGAAAAAAAGTTTCCGCCTCCTGCTGTTGTGCCTGCTGCCGTTGTCGCTCTCCGGCTGTGTTACCGCGCTGGTGGGTGCTGGCGCATTCGGCGTGATGTCGGCCACCGACCGCCGCAGCACCGGCGCGCAGGCTGATGACCAAGTGATGGAAGTGCGCATCCAAAACACGGCACTCACTCATCTGCGCAACAACAACACCATGCAGGGCTTTGAGCCGAAGCTTTCTGTAGTGAGCTTCAACCGCCAGGTGCTGTTGATGGGCTTGGTGGCCAGCGAGGCCGACAAGGCATTTGTAGAGCGCGTGGCGCGTGCCCAGCCCAATGCCGAGAAAATTTACAACTATATTCAGGTAGCCACCAGCGCGCGCGGTTTTGGCGAGGTAAGCAACGATTCGTGGGTTACTTCCAAAGTACGCACCACTTTGCTCGGCACCAAGGGCGTGTCGTCCAACCATGTGAAAGTGGTAACGTATAACGGCGTTACTTATGTGATGGGCATCCTCACGCCTGAAGAACAGGCGCTGGTGAGCAACACCGTGAGCACCACCGCCGGCGTGCAGCAGGTGGTTACGCTGTATGAAACCTTTGTGCCCAGCAATGTGCGCTAATACGCTTATCTTTGAATTGTAAGGAAAGTTCATGACCGGCAAAGAAATGCCTTCTTCTTCTAAAAAGCCGCCGCGCAGCACGTTTAGCCGCATTGTGTGGATCGCGTTTATTGTGGCCTTTATCGTGGTGCTTGCGCTGGTGGCCATGGCTTGGCTCACGATACAAAGGTCCGATTCAGTGCGGAGCCCCGGAGATGCTTCCGCACCGCAGCAGGGCGTGGAAATTTGGCAGCCCAACGGCGCATCGGCCGCGGCCGGCCAAACCTACAGCCTGCCGCCGGCTGCCGATATGAATGCTGCTTCCCAGGCGTCCGAGCCGGCACAAGAGCGCCCCGCTGCGTCGCGTCGCGCCACCCCGGCCACCCCTGCTGGGGAAGAAGTGCCGATTCAGCCGATTGTCCCGCAGCAGGAAACCGAAATCCGGCCGATTGAGGTGCCGGTAAAACCCGCGCCGCAGCCTCAGCCGCGCCAGTCCGGTGGAGATGGTGGCGGCAATCCGGTGGATAGCCTGTTTTAAAACGGAGGCTACCTGAAAGCAAAACTGCAACGCAGTTAAAGCGCAGGGCAGCGAAGTTTCAGGTAGCCTGTTTATGGTCATGATGTGCGGCAATGCCTCATGGCCTGTATCAGAGGAGAGAGATAATGAAAGTTTACCGCTTGCTCACCGGCACAGACGATTCCGTGTTCTGCCGCCGCGTCACCGAAGCCCTGCAACAAGGTTGGGAACTGCACGGCAGCCCGACCATGGCGTACACCGACAACGGTGTGCGCGTGGGGCAGGCGATTGTGAAAGAAGTGGCGCAATACGACCCGAATAAGCCCTTGAGCGAATACTGATGTGCAGCAAATAGCAAAGGCTACCTGAAAAGTTTTCAGGTAGCCTTTATGGTGTCTGGGTGTGCAATTAATTGCTCTGCACCTGAACCCGGCTCGGAAACTTCGCGGCCACTTGGGTGATGATGCTGTGCGTGCGGGCACCGCGTTCAACCACCTGTTTCAGCCGCGCCTCGTCCAGCCCCTGTTTTTCTACTTCTTGCAGCACGCTGTGGTATTCGCTAAAGGCACTGGTGCATTCGGCCAGCAGGGCATCATCGGGAATCGAGTGGCAGCCGCCTCGGTCGGAATTGGCCATAAAACCGGCACTATGCCGCACCGGCATCATCACGGCTTCGGGCACACTGCCGAAATCGGTGCGCTCATTGAGATGGGTGATGAAGCGGTTTTCATTGTTGATAAACACATTGTAGTGTTCGACAAACTCTTTCAGTTTCACGGTTTTGACGGCATCGTAGCCGCGCCAGCCCAAAAGGGCGAGGGCCAGGGCACCGCCGATGAGGATTTTCTTGGCTTTAGGGGACATGGTTTCTCCTTTGGTTGAGGGAAATGAGGAAATAAAGTCTTTGGCTTATGCTGGACTTTAAATAAGGAACGAATTTTACATTAGTCACAGTGGAAGTTCTGCAGCTACTACGGCATGGGATGACTTTGCTACATGCTTGCTATTGCCTGTAGTCCGTTAACTTGTATGGAAACCAATGATATTGATATGTTTGATTTCTACACCGTATGATTCTGTTTTATATCATTTAACGCACTTTTAGCGAGTTCAAACTGCAGTCAGGTTGTCTGAATCGACAAAATGAACTGGTTCAATTCTTCTGCCTGCGCCTGCCAGCCGTTTGGCACGGAGAGGTGGCAATGGGTTTGCAGGTTGGCAGCGGCGAGGCAGCCGTGTTGTTTGTGCACCCACAGCGGCCATAGGGCGCGCATGAAGGGGGGCACTTTTTTTTCTTGCAGCAGGCGGCTGATTTTTTTGCGGCCGTGCAGCAGGGGCAGGGTGTCGCTAGGTTGCGGGGTGCGCCAGATGCCGCTGTCGGGCTGAATCAGGTTTTCAGGTAGCCCGTGGGCGGCAGGTTGCCATGCGGGTTGGGCAAGCAGTTTACCGGCGGTCCATTCGGCGGGAACGGGGAACAGGCAGCCGGCGTAGAGGATGGCGCGTCCATGCGGCAGCAGCCATTGGGCTTGTTGCACGGCGGGGTTGGCGAGGGTGGCGGCAAATTGGCGTACGCTGTCGGCGCGGGGGCTGCCGAGGCGGTGGTTACGGGCGAATAGGTGCAGCTGATGGGTTTGCCGCAAGGGGGGAAGCTGCCGCCAAGAGGCTACCTGAAAACGGCCGGCGGCATCATACAGGCTGTTGTGTTCGGTTTGGCCGTAGTCTTCCAATAGCGCCAAGTCGTGTTGCAGGTGGCTGACGGTGGCGAGCAGTTGGCGGGTGAGGTGCGGCACGCGTTTTTGCCACGGGGGCAGGCCTTCGCGGCGTAGCCAGTTGCGCAGCAGGGAGGTGTCGGCATTGCTGCTGTCTTCCACCCATGCCAGCTTGTGCTCTTGGGCGTAGGCGAACAGCTCGGCGCGGGGAATGGCTAAGAGGGGGCGCCACAGGCTGACGCGTTCGTTCAGCGCGCGCAGGGCGGGCATGGCGGAAAGCGCGCGCAGCCCGCCGCCGCGCAGGGCGGCCAGCAGCAGGGTTTCGGCCTGGTCGTCGGCATGATGGGCGAGGGCGACGGCATCGGCGCGGCTTTGGGCGAAGCAGCGGTAGCGTTCGGCACGGGCGGCGGCTTCTAACCCGAGCTTGCCGAATTGAACCTGCACGCGCTCTATGCGCAGCGGCACTTGCCATCGGATGCAGCATTCGCGGCAGAATTCCACCCATTGGTCGGCGGGGGCGTCGAGGCCGTGGTGGATGTGCACCGCGCTCAATTCCAGCGGCAATTCGTTGCGCAGGCTGCATAACAGGTGCAGCAAAACCACGGAATCGAGCCCGCCGCTGAAACCGACTTCCACGGCAAAACGGCCAGCGTTTGGCGCCGGCCATTGTTGGGCAAGGTGTTGCCGCAGGGGGTTATTTGTCGGTGAATTTTCCATAGGCCATGATGCGGTCGAAGCGTTTGGCCAGCAGCTGCTCCACCGGCTGGTGTTCCAAATCGGCCAGTTGCTGGCGGATGGTTTTGCGCACGTTGTTCATCACGGTTTCGTAATCGCGGTGGGCGCCGCCCAAGGGCTCGGCGATGACTTGGTCGATCAGCTCGAGGCTCTTCAGGCGTTTGGCAGTGATGCCCAGGGCTTGCGCGGCATCGGCGGCTTTTTCGGCGGTTTTCCACAGAATGGAAGCGCAGCCTTCGGGCGAAATCACGGAATAGGTGGCGTATTGCAGCATGTTCACGGCATCACCCACGGCAATGGCCAGCGCACCGCCGGAGCCGCCTTCGCCGATGACGGTGCAGATAACTGGCACGCGCAGGCGGGTGAGTTCATACAGATTGCGGCCGATGGCTTCGGATTGGCCGCGCTCTTCGGCACCGATGCCGGGATAGGCACCGGGGGTGTCGATAAAGGTCAGCACGGGCAGGCCGAATTTTTCCGCCATCTTCATCAGGCGCAGGGCTTTGCGGTAGCCTTCGGGGCGGGGCATGCCGAAATTACGGCGGATTTTAGCCTTGGTGTCGCGGCCTTTTTGATGGCCGATAACCACCACGCTCTGGCCTTCAAACTTGGCCAGCCCGCCCACGATGGCATAGTCGTCGGCATAGTGGCGGTCGCCGTGCAGCTCTTCAAAATCGGTACACAGCGCTTCGATGTAGTCGAGGGTGTAGGGGCGCTGCGGATGGCGCGAAACCTGCATAATCTGCGCGGGAGTGAGCTTGGCAAAAATGTTTTTGGTGAGCTCGTTGCTTTTCTTTTGCAGGCGTTCGATTTCTTCGGAAATATCCAATACCGAGTCATTTTGCACGAAGCGCAGCTCTTCTATTTTCTGCACCAGTTCGGCAATGGGCTGTTCGAAATCGAGAAAAATCTGTTTCATGTGTCTGTTTCCTTGTTGCGGCTGCACCGATTGACGGAGGCAGCCCAAGCTAAGCACGCTTAGGGAGGCTAAAACACTTTATTTCCTACGGCATGGGTTCTGCTGTGCAGAAAAAATGTGCTTTATCTATAGCTGTAGCGCGGAGACGGTTTCTTAACATTACTTTGCGGTCTGAACCGCTGCAATGATACGCTAAGATGCGCAGTTTGTGCAGCTGTTACTGCTGATTTTTCGTGGGTCAGGTTGGTTTCAGGTAGCCTTTAAAGTAGCTAACTATTTTGTTGTATTGGGGCTTTTGCTAATTTTTGTTATGTTTATAAATGGAGGCAGCTGGTTTTAGCTGGGCAGCAACTCGGCTTTCTTCGGAGCCCTGGTTTTTATTTCTAAGCCGTGCTTTCAGGTAGCCTGTTGGTGGATGTTGCGAATAGGGCAGCTGCTAAATAATGCTACAGGCTACCTGAAAACCGTTGGATGGGATTTTCAGGTAGCCTGATTGGGCGGAACTATTTATTATCGTTGCTGCCTCGGCGGGAGAATTGAATGCCGAGCTGTTTGAGCTTGCGGTACAGGTGGGTACGCTCAAGGCCGACTTTCTGCGCCACTTTGCTCATGTTGTGCCCTTCTTGGGCAATGTGGTATTCAAAATAGCGGCGTTCCAAATCTTCGCGCAATTCGCGCAAGGGCAGGTCGAAGTTGAAGCCGCCCACTAGTTCGGAGGGTTGGTTGAGCGTGAATTGGCTGAGCACGGCCTGCACGTTTTCCAAACCGATTTCTTTGCTCTCGGCGGTGAGTACGATGCTTTTCACCACGCTGCGCAGCTGCTCGAAGTTGCCCGGCCAGTCGTATTGGCGCAGGGCATTCAGGGCTGCGGTGTTGAATTTAACGGCGGTTTTGCGGCTTTCGGAAAACTCTTGAATCAGCTGCTCTACCAAGAAAACAATGTCTTCCGGCTGGTTGCGCAATGGAGGGATGCTGACCATGATGGCCGAAAGATTGTTGAGCAGGCGGCTGTCGTAGTCTGGGCTGGTGATCAGCTCTTGCACCGGCTGGCTGCAGGCGCAGATGATACGCACGTTGTAGCGATCGGCCTTGCCTAAGAGGAAGAGGATGCCTTGCTGGATACTTTTGCCATATTGGGCGATGTCGCCCAGATAGAGCACGCCGTTGCTGGCTTTTTGCAGCAATTCGATGGGGCTGCTGCTGATTTGCTCGATTTTGCCGGGTTCCACCCAGGGGGCGTTGCCGGTTTGGAAGTAGTGCGCCACCAGTTCGAACGGTGAACCGGGCTCGCCGGAGAGCAGCACGGGGGTTTGGGTGCGGGCGGCGCGTTCGAGCTGCTGGTTGAGCTGCTTCACGGCTTCGCTGGTGCCGAGTTTGTCCAGCGACATGGTGGAGGAGGCCTGCATGGCGCTATGCTTGAAGGCGCGTTCTACGGCAGCCAAAAGCTTTTGCAGGGCGATGGGTTTTTCCAAGAAATCCAGCGCGCCGATTTTGGTGGCTTCCACCGCGGTGTCGATGCTGGCGTGGCCGCTCATCATCACCACGGGCATGTTGAGCTGGCCGGATTTGGCCCACTCTTTGAGCAGGGTAATGCCGTCGCAATCAGGCATCCAAATGTCCAGCAACACCATGGTGGGGCGGGTTTGGTTTCGAAGTTGGCGGGCTTCTTCGGCATTTTCGGCCAGAGTAACCGAATAGCCTTCGTCTTGCAGGATTTCCGACAGCAAATCGCGGATGCCCACTTCATCATCTACAATCAAAATATCACTGCTGCGCATCGTTTTCCATCAGTAGGGGTAAAGTAATTTTCACACAAGCCCCGCCTTCCGGGCGGTTGGCCAGCGATATGCGGCCTTTGTGCTCTTCAATGATTTTTTTCACCACCGGCAAGCCCAAACCGGTGCCGCTGGGTTTGTCGGTAACGTAGGGGTCGAAGGCGTGGAGAAGCATGTCTTCGCTGAAACTTTTGCCGTTATTGCAAATGTTTAGCGCCACTTTCTCATCTTGCACCGCTGTTTGGATGAACACTTTTGGCTGTTCATCTGCAGCGGCAGCTTCGGCACCGTTTTTCAAAATATTGTGCAACACCTGGCGCATGGCGCCGGCATCGGCTTCGACCACGGCTTCTATATTACTGAAATCCGCTTCAAATGTACAATTTGAGCCCTCATACAGCACCAAAAGCTCGGCAGCCAAAACATTTAAATCGATACGTTCCAGTTTGAGTTTTGGGGCTTTGGCGTAGTTGCGGAAGGCTTCAACCATGTCTTTCATGGCAGCCACCTGGTTGACGATGGTGTTGGTGGCTCGCTCAAGCATGGCGGCGTCTTTATCGTCCAGCTTGCCGTCGAGCTTCCAGGCCAGGCGCTCGGCGGAAAGTTGGATGGGAGTGAGCGGATTACGGATTTCGTGCGCCAAGCGCTGGGCCACTTCGCCCCAGGCAGCTTCTTTCTGCGCCTGCACCAGGGCGGTTACGTCGTCGAACACGAGTACGGTGCCGGCGCCGTTGTCTTCAGGCAGACGGGTGGCCTTGCCCAGCAGGATACGGGATTCGTCGGGTGCGGCGTAGGTGAGCTGCACGGGTTTGTCGCTATCGACAGTAGGGAGGATAGCAAGCAGTACTTGGGCGGCTAGCGCCTCGGCTACGCCGAGCTTATGCCATTCGTGCACGCTGGTTTCGCTGCAGGCGGCCAAATCGAGCATCAGGATTTGTCCGGCGCTGCTGTTGCAGGCTTTCAGGTAGCCTTGGTTATCGAGCGTAACCACGCCGCTGGTCAGGCTGGAGAGCACGCATTCGAGATAGTGGCGGGCAGCCTCCTGGCGGATATGGGAGGAGTTGAGCTCGGCGGTCATGTGGTTAAACAGGGTGGTGAGGCGGCCGAGCTCGTCGTTGCGGTATACGGCCAGCTGCTGTGAATAATCGCCCTGTGCCACGGAGCGTGCACCGGCAGCCAAGGAGAGAATCGGCGCGGTGAAGCGTTGGGCGAAAAACAGGGCAATCACCAGCGCGAGCAAAATCGCCAGCAGGGTAGCCATCAAGAGGGTGAACAGGAAGAAGGTTTGCAGGCCTTGTTTGGCATAGCTGATTTCGGCGTAGCGGGCGCGGGCGGCTTCAATCAGGGTGACGTCGTCGGCCACTTGTTTCTGCACCGGCTGGCGGAAGAACAAAATATAGTGTTGGCCGTGCAGCTCTGGCAGGGCGAGCCAGCCTTGGGCATAGAGCGTGTGGCCGACGTTAGCCACGCTACGGGCACTACCGGTGGTTTTCACCTGTTCAAGAATGTCGCGTGTGAGCTCGGGTGGCGGCAATTTGTCGGCATCCGGCTGGCGGTATTCGGCGGCAGGGCTTAAGGTTTTGCTGTCGTAGAGCGCGAGTTGGTCGAAGTCGCTGTTTGCAGAAAGCTGCCCCAGAGCCTGCTTTGCATCTTGCTGCAACGACATTTCGCCGATTAAGGCTACCTGAACGGCGGCAGCCTTGCGCACCGAGGTATCCAGCGCCAAATCCAGCGCAGATTTGCTTAGATTCAGGCTGCGTTCTAGCGCTTGTTCGGTTTCATTGCCAAACCAGGAATCGATACTGTGTGAAATAAATTGAGCCGACACGCCGAATAAGAACAGGCCGGGCAGAATGGCCACCAACATAAACATGTTGGCCAGGCGCAGGGCGGTTTGCGAGCCGAACACCCGCCTGCGTCGGTCGAGCCAGAGTTTCCACAGCTGGGAGATAAGAATGGTGAGCAGAATGCCTAAGAGGGCGGCACTGAAGGTGAGAATCCACCAGAAATACTGCGCCAGCTTGCTGGCGTGGCCGGTAGCGAGCGCCAGCACATACAGGGCGAGCATGCCCAGAACAGCGATGAAGGTGAGCAGACGGCGCATGGTTTCCCTTTATTGCTGGCTGATGAGCAGTTTGCGCCAGCCGGAATCGAGCTGCCAGCTCTTTGAAGTTTCGCCGTTGATTTGGAAGGGGCGCGGCAAATCGCTGATGCTCAGGCTTAAGCGGATGTCGGCAGCCACGTCGGCGGGGGCGGTGTCGGAGAGTGTGCCTTTGTCGAGCACTTGCCAGTTGGCTACCGCGCCAACGGCCTTCAGTGCGGTGGGCAGGGTGCCGTATTCGGTGGAAAACGAGCCGACGCTGACACGGTAGCGGTCGGTGAGCGGGTGGTAGGCGAGTTTGTAGTTGATAGTTTGCGCCGAACCGACCAGCTGGCCGAGTCGCCAGCGGTAGGCGGCCAGGGTGGGCGATTGCAGGCGGTAACTGAGCTGGAAGTTGAGCGGTACGCCTTGTTTGAGGGCTACCTGAAGCTGGCCGGGCAGCTCGGTTTGGAAGCGGCTGTTTACCGACAGGCGACCATCGGTGGTGAGCGTGGCGCTGGAACGGGTAACGTTGATGCCTTCCGCCCGCGCGCCCATGGCTGCAAAGGCCAGCAGGCAGCAGGCGAGCAGGCTAAGCAGTTTTGTGGATAAGCGCGTAATAGAAGCCATCTTGGTGCGGATTGGGTAACAGGGTTTCGCTACGTGTGCAGGCAGCGTCGGGGTGGCGTTGCAAAAAGGCTTGCAGCTGGCTGCCGTTTTCTTCGGTAAACAGCGAGCAAGTGGACAGGAGCATCCTGCCGCCAGGCTTGAGCGTGCGCCACAGGGCATCGAGCAGATCAGTTTGCTGGGCAGCTGTGTTCTTGGCATCCTGCGGCCGGCGCAGCCATTTGATGTCGGGATGGCGGCAGGCAACGCCCGAGGCGGTGCAGGGCACGTCCGCCAGCACTGCGTCGAACAGGAGACCATCATAACACGAAGCCCATTGCCGTGCGTCGGCGGCGTGCAGCTCGGCGCTTAGATTGAGGCGGCTTAGGTTGTCGCGCACTTGTTGCAGGCGGGTGGGGTCGATGTCGATGGCGGTAAGCTTGCAGTCTGCCCATTCGAGCAGGTGGCCGCTTTTACCGCCGGGTGCGGCACAGGCATCGAGTACGCGTTCGCCGTTTTGCACGTTGAGCCAAGCGGCGGCCTGTTGTGCCCCCCAATCCTGCACGGATACGACACCTTCGGCAAACAGTGGCAAGGCGGACACGGGCACGGGCGTAGCCAGCATCACAGCGTGGCTGCCGAGGATTTCGGCCTGCATGCCGTGTTCGGCCAGGATTTTCAGGTAGCCTTCCGCATCGGTGTGCCGGCGGTTGATGCGCAGGGTCATTGGCGGATGGCTGTTGAAGGCTTCGGTGATTTGCAGCCAGTGTTCGGGGTAGTCTCGCTGTAGCCGTTCTAGCCACCAGTCGGGCAGGTTGTAGCGGCCCTCTGAGCTTTGCTGCGCCTGCTGCATCAGGCTGTCGTGCTCGCGTAGGAAACGGCGGAGCAGGGCATTAGCGAGGGCTTTGTATTGGCCTTTGCCGATTTTGCCGGCAGCGCGCACGGCTTCGTTTACCACAGCATGGGCGGCATTGCGGCTGTAGGCGAGCTGGTAGAGTGCGGCCAATATCAGGCTGCGGATGTCGGCGCGGGGCAGGGGTTTGTTCAGCATCAGGCCGAGCAGGGCGCGCAGGCTACCTGAAAAGCGTTGGCAGCCGTAGGCAATATCTTGTAGCGCACCGCGTTCTTGGGCGGAGAGCTGTGGGTGGTCGCGCCAGATTTCGGCCAGCACGTCGGACAGGTTGCGCCCGGCTTCAACGGCGGCCACGCTGTGGGCGGCGAGGGTTTGTATGTTGGCCAGGCTCATGTGCTTTCCGCTCCGAATCGGCTGCCGGCGGCGACAGGGTGGCCGGCCAGAAAGGCGGCGGCTTCCATGCGGGCGCTGCCGGCAGGCTGCAGGATTTGAATCAACAATGAGCCGCTGCCGCAGGCTACCTGAATACCGTTTTTATCGGCTTGTAACACGCTGCCAGCCACGCCGCCAGCGGAACTAACTTGTGCAGCCCAGATTTTCAGTGGTTTGCCATGGTAGTCGCACCAAACGCCGGGCACGGGATTGAAGGCACGGATGCGGCGTTCGATGGCTTCGGCGGGCTGTGTCCAATCGATTTGGGCATCGGCTTTGCTTAATTTATGGGCGTAAGTGATGCCGTGTTCAGGCTGGGGCTGGGCATTGCGTTGAGAATGGTGTTGCAAATCGGCAACAATGGCGTGCGCACCAATTTCGGCCAGTTTGTCGTGCAGGGTTTGGGCATTGTCGCTAGGGAGAATTGGGCAGGGATGGCGGCTGATGACGGCACCGGTGTCGAGCCCGGCATCCATTTGCATGATGCAGATGCCGGTTTCGCTATCGCCTGCTTCAATAGCACGTTGGATGGGTGCGGCACCGCGCCAGCGTGGCAATAGCGAAGCATGGATATTGAGACAGCCGTGGCGCGGAATATCGAGCACGGCTTGCGGCAGTAACAGACCGTAGGCGGCCACTACCATGATGTCGGCTTCCACGGCACGTAGCATTTCTTGTGCGGACTCACTTTTCAAGCTTTCGGGTTGGGCTACCTGAAAACCAAGTTCGAGCGCGGTTTTTTTCACGGGTGAAGCTTGCAGCTTCATGCCGCGCCCTTTAGGGCGGTCGGGCTGGGTGAGCACCAGCGGGATATCGAAGCCGGCCTCGGCAATGGCGCGCAGGGCATCGACGGCGAAATCGGGGGTGCCGGCAAAAATTACTTTGCGAATCATGGTTTCAGGTAGCCTCTTGCTTGGATTAGAGCGTGTGTTTGTCGAGTTTCTTCATCTTGGTTTTGATGCGTTCCTGCTTCAGACGCGACAGATATTGCACGAAAACTTTGCCGTCGAGGTGGTCGATTTCGTGCTGAATACAGATGGCTTGCAGGCCGTCGGCATGGATGGTGTAGGGCTTGCCTTCTGCATCCAACGCTTCAGCCACGATGCTTTCGGCACGGGTTACCTTGTCGTATACGCCTGGTACAGAAAGGCAGCCTTCTTCATATATGGTTTCGCCATCGCGTTCGATAATCACTGGATTAATCAGTACTTGCAGTTGGTCGCGGCTTTCAGATAAGTCCATCACCACCACACGTTCGTGCACGTCCACCTGAGTGGCGGCCAGGCCGATGCCTTTTGCTTCGTACATCGTTTCGGCCATGTCGGCCACCAGTTGTTTGATGCGCTCGTCCACCTGTTCTACTGGTTTGGCCACCAAGTTCAGGCGGGGGTCGGGATAGCGCAAAATATTCAGTAAAGCCATTTGATTTCTTTCTTAAGTGTGCATAGATAGATACGTTCTTGTTGCAGTTGTAACGGTTTTTTCGCCTGAATACTGGCGCAAGATACCTAAAATGTTCTATGATTCCGTTAATTTCATCAACAACAACGTAAATAAAGCGTTATCAGGTTCGTTAATCCTAACGTTAATCCTAAAGGGAAACTCTCTCATGAGAAAACATATTATAACCTTGCTTTGCGCCATTGGCTTGACTGTTTCTGCATTGCCCGCCGAGGCCGGGCCTCTGCGTGTGCGCCCCAACGCTCCTGCACGCTACACCGTGCGTACCGGCGACACCTTGTGGGGCATTTCCGGCAGATACCTTTATCGCCCATGGAAATGGCCGCAGCTGTGGGGCGCCAACCGCCGCACCATCCGCAATCCTCATCTGATTTATCCGGGCCAAGTGCTGGTGTTGCACTATGTAAACGGCCAGCCGCGCCTGCGCGTAGATAACGCTGGTGGTATCCCCACCGTTAAATTGCAGCCGCGCGTGCGTGAAACTTCTTCCGGCTACGGCATCTCCACCCTGAATCTGAACTATTACCGCATGTTCATGAAACACCCGCAGGTGATTGCCCGCCGTACCACTCAAGATGCACCGCGCATCATCGCCGGTCCGGAAGGCAAAACCATGTACTCCTTGGGTGACCGTATTTATGCCTACGGCATTACTGAATCGGGTGAATACTTGGTTTACCGCCCGGTTAAAGACATTATTGATCCTGAAACTGGCAAATTTATCGGTCAGCTGGTTGTGTTCAGTGGCAAATTGGCTACTCTGCCGGTAACCAGTACTGCTTTGGCCGAACGTTCTGAAAGCGATCGTCAAGCCCTGCCGGACAACCAATATTACACCCGCCATCATCCGCTGGTGAAAGTGCCGACCGAAACCGCACAAGCTTTGCAGATTCGTGAGCAAGTGGCTGAAATCCGCCAAGGCGACTATCTGTTGCGCTATAACGGCGAAGAAAACGCCTTCAATATGATGCCGCATGAGCCGGAAAACCAAGTGCGTGCCCGTATCGTGGACGTACTGGATGGTATCAGCGAAGCCGGCCGCTTCAGCACCATTATCTTGAACAAAGGTTCTGCTGATGGTTTGGATAAAGGTACCGTGGTAAGCCTGTACCGTCAGAGCCGCCAAGTGCGCACCGATATCAATCCGAGCCCGACTGTGAAATATGTAAGTATTCCGGCTGAAGAAATCGGCTTGGCTATGGTGTATAACGTGGGCGAACATGTTTCTTCCGCCATCGTGCTGGAATCTAGAGTAAACGTATCAGTGGGTGATTTGGCCACCGAGCCCGGTCACGATTTGGATGATATGGGGCATCAGTACCGCCATGTACCCAATAATCCGCAAGGCCCGTATGAATACGACCATCACCAATACGACTTACGCAGCAATATCGATCCAACCCGTTAAGCGTGAAGAAGTGTGATGGAATCAAAGGCTACCTGAAAATTCAGGTAGCCTTTTGTTATAGGGCATGGTGTTGGAATAGGCAGAAATACTGTTGGGATGCCTCCAAAGGTAGCGGGTATAGTGGGCTTGAATTTATTGTATCGATGTTGTATTTATCTTTTTCAAGTTTCAGGTAGCCTTGAGTAAGCATTGTACCGGGCACAGGTATCCAAGTGATGGCTAGCTGAAATGTTGCGCCCATAGTTTCCGCATGATAGGGGTGATGGGAAATTCATCATCCAAGTCTTCATCCAGCAGCGACCAATAGCGCACGAGCGGGTGGAAATCCTGCCATTGCTGTTCTAGCAAGGCACAAATAGAGTGTTCGATTGCCGAATCGGGTGCGGCTTCTTCAGCCAGGTAATCATTGAATGAGGCAAGGATGAGCCCCATCAAGGCGTGCTGCTCGTGGTATGAGAAGCTGCTGGTTTGGTAGGCATGGATGAACTCGGGCAGGCGATCCGGGTTGGCGTTTTCCAATTCCCAGTCTTGCATCTTGGGGTGGCAGGCTAGGCCGAGAAGGCTGCTGAGTTTTTCGTAGAAGTGCATAGCTGAGATGAGTTTGCTATTGGCTGGCTGGATGATAAAGGCTACCTGAAAATTGCTTGCCGGCATTTTCAGGTAGCCTTTTACTGTTTGGGCTGGCAGAACCTGCCCGCCAAACTGATTTAATAGTTCAGCCGTTGGAGGCGGGCAATGCGGTCGTCGAGGGTGGGGTGGGTGCTGAACAGGGAGCGCAGGGTGCTGTCGTTGATGCCCATGGCGGCCATTTGCGGCGGTAGGCTGCTTTGGCTGCCTTTGAGCCGTTGCAGGGCGCAGATCATTTTGGGCGCGCCCACCAATTTGGCGGCGCCGGCATCGGCACGGTATTCGCGCTGGCGGCTAAACCACATCACGATGATGCCGGCCAGCCAGCCGAAGATCACTTGCAGCACCATGCTGACTATGGTTTGGATGGCGTTGCCGCCGCTGTCTTGCTGCCGATTTTGGCGCAGGGAGGAGGCAATCATGGAAGCGATAATTTGGGAGAAAAACAGCACGAAAGTATTCACCACGCCTTGAATCAGGGTGAGCGTAACCATATCGCCGTTGCCGACGTGGGCCATTTCGTGCGCGAGCACGGCTTCCACCTCATCGCGGCTCATGAGCTGCAAGAGGCCGGTGCTGACGGCAACCAGCGAGCTGTTGCGGCTAGCGCCGGTGGCAAAGGCATTGGGCTCGGGCGACTCATAAACGGCCACTTCGGGGGTTTGCAGGTTCCATTGTTTGGCCTGGGCTTCCACCACACGCACGAGCCAATCTTCGGTTTCGTTGCGCGGCTGGCGGATAACGTAGGCACCCACGGCCTGCTTGGCGCTGCTTTTCGACATGAGAAGGGCAATCAGCGAGCCGGAAAAGCCGGTGATGGCGGAGAGCAGCAGCAGGCCGGAGATGTCTTGCGGATTGAGTCCGAGCAGCCCGAACAGCAGGCGGGCGGCCAGGAGCACGGCCATATTGGTGAGGAGGAAGAGGATTATGCGCTTCACGGTATCAGTCTGGGTGGTTTGGTTTCAGGTAGCCCTTGGGCTTCTGCTTTATGTTTACTACTGGCCGCTGCGGCATGATGTTGTTGTGCCGCTTTGGCGGGAATGTTGTTGGGTGTGCTGTTGGATGCGGTAGTTTCTTGGCGAAACTGGTTTATTGCTTTTATGTGGTAAAGCCGAGGTTTCAGGTAGTCTTTTATTGTTGCGGCAATCAGGCAATATATTGCCACAAAATCGCTGCTTTGAGGCTACCTGAAAATCAGTTTCTTGGTTTCTTATCGTTAAATCAACCGCCCATCAATCCAGCTGGGCGACGGTTTTGCCGATGCCGCGCAGTTGGGCGAGTTTTTGTTCCACAGTTTGCTGCTGGCGGCGGAATTCGGCCAGCTCGGCAGTGGTGAGCCGTTTGGCGGGCAGGGCGACACCGGCGGGGTTGACCGGCACGCCGTTGAGGCGCACTTCGTAGTGCAGGTGCGGGCCGGTGCTGCGGCCGGTGGTGCCGATGAAGCCGATGATGTCGCCGGCGCGTACGCGCTGGCCGGGGGCGGCATTGGCGGAAAACGCGCTCATGTGGCCGTAGAGCGTTTGCATACTGTCGCTGTGGCGCAGGATCACGGTATTGCCGTAGCCACCTTTGGGGCCGCGGAATTCCACAATGCCGTCGGACGGGGCGTGAATCGGCGTGCCGGTGGGGGCGGCGTAGTCGATGCCGGTGTGCATGCGCAAATAGCCTAATATCGGGTGGACGCGCACGCCAAAGGGCGAGCTGATGCGGCTGCCCGGCACGGGCTGTGTTTCAAAACCTTTCTTCAGCGGCTGGCCGTGTTCATCGTAGTAGCGGCCGTTGCCGTCTTCGCCGAAGTAGTAGGCGCGGTAGAGCTTGCCTTGGTGGCTGATTTCTACGGCGAGGATGTCGCCCATGGAAATTTGCTGACCGTGAAAGTAGTTTACCTGATAAAGGATGCGCACGGTATCGCCGGCTTCGAGTTTGTAGAGATCAAGCCGGTTGCTGAACAGTTCGCGCAGTGAATCACGGACTTCGGCAGGAATTTCGGCACGCGACATGGTGCCGGCGGTGGTGCCGCTGGAGCGGATGATAACGGATTTGAGCGTGGACAGGGTGGTGGTTTTCACGTCGTCGGTTTTGGCCTGCCAGCGGTTGCCGGCATAGGCTAAATCAACCAGTTGGGTTTCGCCGTTGTCGTCGTCGTTGAAAAACTGCACCTGCACGGGGCGGCGCTGGGCATCGAGTCTGAGGCTGACGGTTTGGTCGGGGTGCAGGTGGGGCTGTTTGCCTTCTGAGGCGGCAGCTTGGGTGATGTCTTGAATTTGCTGGGCGGAAAGGTTGAAACGCTCCAACACGTTGCGCAGGGAGTCGCCGGGCTGGATGACTTCATCGCTCCAGTAGCCGGTGGCCGGGGTTTTGCCTTTGGCGCGCACGGTGGCGAGTTTTTCCACAATGCGTTTGCTCTGCATCGCGCCTTCCGGCTTGGCCGAGGCGGCAGCGATGATGGCAATTAAAATGAACACGCCCAGCAGCGCAGCGGCCGCAACAAGGGCGATGCGGGCACGGCGTGGCAGGCGGGAAAATAGGGCGGATGGGGACACGATTTGGCAGGATGCCGTTGCGGCAAACGGGTCTATCAGAAGCGCGCTATTTTAATGGATAGGCAGGGCAGGGCGGGTGCCGCTTTGCGGTTTTTTACTTGTTATTGAACTAGGGTGCGGCTGGAAACCGACACAGGCTCGGCAAACGGCTGGGTTTGATTGGGAATTTTGGCTTCAGGTAGCCTGTTCTTTGCGTAAAGGCTACCTAAAAAATGTTATGAACGCTGGATAGCGGCGGAACATGGTATCGGCTTATACCTTTACTGAATAATTTTCAGGTAGCCTTTATCGTTTGTAAAAGGCTACCTGAAAAGCAAAACAACGCCTTGTGTATTAACTATCCTGCTGTTGATTGAGCCGGATAAATTCGGCCATGGTCATGTCGGCGGCGGTGATGGCGGGCGTCATGATTTGTTGCACGGTGCGGCCGATGGAATCGTTAGTGTGGGTATGGCTGCCATACACGAACAGCTGGAATAAGTCGGCCACGCGGATGGCTTCGGGGCTGGTTTTCAGCATCCAGCCGTTGCGCAGGCTTTGCGCAATGTAGCCGCGTCGCGCGAGTTGTTCCAGCAGGTCGCCCAGTTCGTCGTAGCCCAGCTGGATGTGGCGGCGGAACTGTTGGGTTTTCAGGCTTTTGCCTTGGCTTTGTGCTTGGGCGAGCAGGGTGAGGATGCCTAAAGCATCGTGAAACCGCGTGCCGTGGCAGCCTTGGCGGCGGAAGGCATTGCCTTCCCAATAGGAAAGCGAGGCGGCCAGGAGCGCGCCGCTGAGGATGACAATCCAGTTTAAGTTGAGCCACAGCAGGAACATTGGCACGGCGGCAAAGGTGCCGTACACCAACTGATAGCTGTTGAAGTTGGCCACATACAGACCGAAGCCGCGCCGCAACAGCTCGATAGACACGGCCGCCAACGCAGCGCTGATCAGGGCGTGGCGGAGGGGCACATAGCGGGCGGGCACGAGCTTGTAGAGCAGGCAGAGCATGCTCCAGGTGGCGGTGAGGGCAACCGTGAATTGCAGCAGCGAGGCGAGCAGCGGGTAGTGCAGATAAAACAGGGTGCGCCGCCACACCACGCCCCATAGCGACATACCCACGCCCACCAGCAGCGGCCCCAGACTGAGCAGCGCCCAGTACACCAGCACGCGGGTAACGATGCTGCGCGGGCGTTTCACCCGCCAAATTTGGTTGAATGTGCGCTCTATGGTGTGCACCAGCATTAGCGAGGTGATGATCATCATGGCGATACCGATAGCGGTGAGGTGGCTGGCGTGGTCGCGGAATTGGAAAATATAGTCGCTTACTGCCGCCACGCCGGCCGGCATCATGATTTCCGATACCAAGCGGTGAAATTGGGCAGAAAAATCGGCAAACACGGGAAAAGAGGACACCACCACCACGACCACGGTAAACAGCGGCACCAAGGCCAGCAGCGTGGTAAATGTGAGGCTTGACGATACCTGCGGAATGTTCACTTCATAAAAGCGCGCATAGAGGAAACGGGCAAACGCCAGCGTCCGCGAGCGGCGCAGGGGTTCGGGCAGGGAGAATTTTGGCAGTAGGCGCATGGTGTGTTGGGGCTACCTGAAAACCCGTTTTGGTTTTTCAGGTAGCCTGTGTATTTGGTTTAAATGATGGCGGCTGAATGTTTTAAAATAATAGCGTTGCGGGCCAGCCGAATCAGTCGGCCTGCCGCATTGTAAAATAATGTTATTGAAAAGACAAAACCATCCTGCCAGGGCAGGGCGGGAGCGAGGCAAACCATGAACATCACCGTATTGGCCGTGGGCAACAAAATGCCCGGTTGGGTGGACGAAGCTGTGAAGGAATACGCCAAACGTTTCGGCCGCGACATCAAATACACCTTGAAAGAAATCAAGCCGGAAAAGCGCGGCGCGGGCGTGAATGCGGCGCAGGGCATGGCGGCGGAAGAAAAACGCATCTTGGAAGCCATGCCGGCCGATGCGTTTTTGGTGGTGTTAGACGAGCGCGGTGTTGCGCCCACTTCGCAGGAGCTGGCAGGCTACCTGAAAAAATGGCAGCAGAACGGCCGGCATGTTTGCATGGTAATCGGCGGGGCGGACGGGCTCACCGAGCGCATCAAACAACAAGCCGGCCTGATGCTGCGACTCTCCAGCCTCACCCTGCCGCACAGCATGGTGCGCGTGTTGCTCACCGAACAGCTGTATCGGGCGGTGTCGATTCTGCATAATCATCCGTATCATCGAGAGTAATAGTTTGGTGAAAACCGCGCATAAAAAATCGCCCCGACAAAAGCGGGGCGCAAAAGGAACACAAACCACTACCAAAATTGGGCATCCCGCCCTCAGGCAGAATGTTGAAATTTGGCGGTTCGGCACAAGGCAGAGCAACCTTGCTTTGCCGAATGTGAATGCATCATACCGAAAAATAACCGAATTAGCAAATGATAATTATTTTTATTATATTAAAATGATGTAATATCTTGTTAATTTGGTGCGTTGTAATTGCTATAAGATAAGCTAAATCAATGCGGTAAAGCCTAAATCTGCCTAGCGATAGCTACTCTGGCAGTTTCCGGCAGCTCACTCTAAATCAGCGCATCGTTGGCGCGACTGCCAATCCCGATTTAAAGTTCATCCGCTATGGGGTAAGATGCCGACCGTTTGCCAACATTATAAAGCCCTGCCCTGATGAAACATTTGCGCCAAATCATTCTTGATACCGAAACCACCGGTTTTTATTACGACCGCGACGACCGCCTCATCGAATTTGCCGGCCTGGAAATGATCGACCGCCGCCTCACCGGCAACTATCTGCATTTATACGTCCATCCCGAACGCGACATTCCCGAAGAAGCCGCCAAAGTGCACGGCATTACGCTAGACCAGCTCGAAGGCAAGCCCAAGTTTGCCGAAATCGGGCAGCAGATTGCCGATTTCATTGCTGGCGCCGAGCTGGTTATCCACAACGCCCCGTTCGACGTGGGCTTTCTCAACGCCGAATTCCGCCGTGCCGGGTTGCCGAGCGTGGAGGAGCTGACTGCTAATGTGGTGGATACGCTGGTGATGGCGCGCGCCATGTATCCCGGCCAGAAAAACTCGCTGGATGCCTTGTGTACCCGCCTTGAAGTGGACCGCAGCAAACGCGTATTCCACGGCGCATTAATCGACTGCGAACTGCTGAGCGAAGTTTATCTGGGCATGACCCGCTCGCAATTCAGCCTGGCCGACCAGTTTGCCGAAGAAGAAAGCGCCGAAGCCGACGCGCCCGCCGTGGTAATCGCGCCTATCGAACGCCCGGCGCAACTGAAAGTGCTGGCCGCCAACGCCGAGGAAAACGCCGCCCACGAAACCTATCTGGACGAATTAGACAAAAAAGCCGAAGGCGGCAGCATTTGGCGGAAAACGCCATGAGCCGTTATTTCGCCCTCGTGCCCGCTGCCGGAGTGGGCAGCCGCTTCGGCGCCGCCCTGCCCAAACAATACGTGCGGATCGCCGACCGCACCGTGCTGGAGCATACCCTGCGCCGCCTATTGGCCGAGCCGCAGATTGTTCAGGTAGCTGTAGTGTTGGCGCGGGATGATGCGTGGTTTGAACAGGAAGTGAGGCTACCTGAAAACTTGGCTGCCAAACTGCGAACGCTGTATTGCGGCGGCGAGAGCCGGGCTGAAAGTGTGTTTAACGGGCTGAATTCGCTGCTGAAACACGGCGTGATTCGGCCGGACGACAAAGTGCTGGTGCACGATGCCGCTCGCTGCTGCCTGCCGGCCGGAGCCTTGCGGCGGCTGTTGCAAGAAGCAGGGCAGCATCCGGTTGGCGGCATTTTGGCTTTGCCCGTGGCCGATACCCTTAAGCGCGGCAACGGCGAAAATCATATTGCCGAAACGGTGAGCCGGAGCGGTTTGTGGCAGGCACAAACCCCGCAGCTTTTTCCCGCTGCGCTGCTGCAACAGGCGCTGGCCGCCGCCAATCCAGCGGAGATTACCGACGAGGCCTCCGCCGTTGAACGGCTGGGTTTGCAGCCACTGTTGGTGCAGGGCGACAGCCGCAATTTGAAACTGACTTGGCCGGCAGACGAGAGGATTGCACGGCTGCTGTTGCAAGATGAGGCTACCTGAAAAAGCCAAGCTTCTTCTGCTCGGCTGAATATTTTTTAGGTAGCCTTTACTGCGTTTAAGGCTACCTGAAAGTTCCATCCGGTTTTCAGGTAGCCTGCAAAAACGGGCAAACTGCTGTTTGGAAGCGGTTTGCCCGTTGGTTTTGGCTGGATGGTTTAGGCGGCTTCCCCGGAAGTGACCGAATACGCTTTGCCTTCGTGCCCGTCTTCGCCGATGATTTGGCGCACGGCGGCGGCGAGGGCGGTGCGGGTCATGTATTGGCGGGGGATGGCGGGGAGCTGTTCGTGCAGTTGATAAGCGGTGTCGTCGCCGTTGGCGAGGCCACAGGGGCGCAGGATGGTCCAGGCGAGGGGGCTTTGGCGCAGGGCGTTTTCGGCTTCGGTTTTGGCGGCCACGGCTTCGCCCAGGGCTTGTTTGAACATATCGCTCATCAGGGGGTATTGTTCGCCGCAGCCCATGCTGGTCACGAGGATGAAGCGGGCTTGGGGGGCGTGCTGTTCGAGGGCGCGGATGATGTGGAGGTTGCCGGTGGCGTCGCTGCGGATGCCTTGTTCGTTTTTGCCGCCGACAAAGCTGACGACGGTGTCGGGCCGGTATTGCTGCACGGCTTGGGCGACGGCTTCTGCATCAAGTGTGTCGACAACGGTGGTGCGGATGTGCTGGTTGGCGAAAAAATCGTCGGATTGCTGTTCGGGCAGCCTTAATGCGGCGACGGTGGTTTCGCGTTCGAGGGGGCTTAACTGTTGGATGAGTTGGCGGCCGCTGGGGCCGTTGGCGCCGAATATTATCAGCATGGGGGTGCTCCTGTTTTGGGTTGAATGGGTGCAAGCTACTTTTTGGGTTTTCAGGTAGCCTTTAAGCGGTATTTTCGGGTGTGGGTTTAAACAGGGTTTGGGTTGCCGGTCAAGCCCTCTCCCTAACCCTCTCCCGCGGGAGAGGGGATTGGGCTGCTGTTGCGCGGACGGTGTTTGTTTTACCGTTGCCGGCGTATTCCAAAGCTGTGCTGGTCGAATGTGCAGGCTGCTTTTGATGTTTCAGGCAGCCTGCACTTTGATGATTCTGGGTGCAGGCTGCTTTCAGGTGGCCTTAAATGCTTGGCGCGGGTTTAGGCGAACAGGGCGCGCATGGCTTGGATTTGGTTTTGTTTGAGTTCGCCGGCTTCGTCGCGGCCGACGAAGATTTTGAACATGGCGCCACCGTTGCGGTTCACAAAGTTGAGCGACACGGTGTCTTTGCCCATAAAGGGGCGTTCGATCAGGTAGATGGCGGCGCAGTTTTCGTAGTAGATGTGGCCGTGGATGCCGCCTTCTTCGGCGTGTTCGAAGTTGTAGAAGCCGCGGCCGACTTTGCCGTTGGGGATTTTGCCGGTCACTTCGGCAATCACGTCGGGGGTGTGGGCGATGAAGGTGACGGCTTCGTTCCAGCCGGCCAGCGCCTGCATGATTTCGACAAAGCGGCTGCCTTCGGTTTTTTTGATGAGTTGGGCGGGCAGGCAGTTGATGACGTCTTCAAAGCTGCATTGGTGTTGCCCGGCAAGCATTTCGAGGATTTGGCCGGGGTTTTCGGCCAGTGAGTTGCGCAATACGGTTTGTTGTTCGCTGGAGAGTTTTTGCATCGTGTTTTCCTTTTCGTCAGGTGGGAGGGACATCATGAGTTTACGGGTGAGGGTGGGCGACCAATAGCGGCCGCTGGTGTTGAGGATGGCTTGGCCGTCCTCGTGAATGGTTAGCAGATCGGCTTGCCGCCATTGGCGCAGCAGGGTTTGCGCTTCGGCGTTGTCGGCAAACAGGGCGGTGTCGATGCGGCCGAGTTCGATGTCGTGCTGCACTTGGCCGAGCAGGGTTTTGTGTTTGCCGTGGCGGCTCATGAAGGAGAGGGCTTTTTGGCCCGGCGGGGCTTTCAGGTAGCCTTTGAGGTCGCTCTGCACTTGGTAGCTGAAGCCGCCGAAGTTGCCGCCTGCGCCGGAGCCGAAGGCGAGGCAGGGCATATTGGATTTGACGAGGGTGTTGTAGCGGTTGCGCTCGCCGCGGCCGGGGTAGGCGAAATGGTTGTTGCTCACTTGCTGCCAGCCGAGCCGAGTGAGTTCGCGCACGGCGTAGGCGTAGTGTTGGGATTGCACGTCGAAGCCGAGCGGCGGCGGGAATGCACCTTTTTCAATCATGCGGTTGATGGGCAGGAAGGGGTAGCAGTTGAAGGCGTAGGTGTCGAGGCCGGACAGTGGCAGGCCGGCGGCGCGTTCGATATCGTGCGCCCAGATGTCGTCGGTTTGGCCGGGCAGGCCGAAAATCAGGTCGGCCACAATCACGGCGTCGAGGCCGCACAGTTCTTTCAGGTAGCCATAGGCTTCTTCGCCGCTGTGTTTGCGCCCGAGGCGGCGGCGGATGGCGGTGTTGAAGGTTTGAATGCCGATAGAAATGCGGTTCACGCCTGCTTCGACGGCGGCGCGGGCTTTGTCGAGCCCGAAATGGCTCATGCGGCCTTCGAGGGTGAATTCGCAGTCGTCGGCTAGCGGCAGGTATTGGTAGCAGGCGCGGATGAGACGCACCAAGTCGGGCGTATCCAGCGCGGTGGGCGTGCCGCCGCCGAAATACACGGCTTGGATTTTGCCGTTGCCGCTGCGTTGTTCGGCTTCCGCAGCCAGCTCTTCGATGACTTTGTCCACATACGTGCCGCCGTGTTCTTCTTTCCAGGCGTTGCGGTAGAAGCCGCAGAACACGCAGTGGTTGGCGCAGAAGGGGATGTGGAGGTAGGCCAGGCCGTCTTCATCGAGCGAATGGGCGATTTGGCTTTGCCACAGTTGCTGCCATTGCGGCATCGGCACGGGCACGCCGCCCCAAATCGGCATCAACGCCTGCCTTTCAGGAAAGGCCTGCGGCGCGGCTTCTTTCGATGGCCAGCGGATGGTTTGGATGGCGGGCGGGGAGGCGGTGGCGGGCATAGGATTTCTTATGGCTAGATGGTAAGCAAAATAAGAATTAATTTTACTACACAGAAGGGTGTTGCTGAAATAGCAGAGCAGGGGCATTTTGCTTGGCATTGTTTTAGCAGTTTATTTTTATAAGCTTTTTATGAATAAAGGCTACCTGAAAAACCACGATGGTGGTTGCAGGTAGCCTTTTCTATGTCTGGCAGAATTGCCGAAGCTTAATTTCACTTTACGCCAGTTTGCAAAAAATAGGCAGCCGGCGTACAACAGGGCTGCCCATGTTTTGCTTTGCTGCCAGCGGCTATTTTTCTTCCCGCAGCTCGCGGCGCAGGATTTTGCCCACGTTGGATTTTGGCAGCTCTTCGCGGAACTGGATGTCTTTCGGCACTTTATAAGCGGTGAGTTGGGTGCGGCAGAAGGCGATGAGCTCTTCGCGGGTGAGCGCCGGGTCTTTTTTCACCACGAACAGGCGCAGGGCTTCGCCGGTTTTGTTGCTGGGCACGCCGATACAGGCGGCTTCCAGCACCATCGGGTGCTTCGTTACAACATCCTCCACTTCGTTCGGATAAACATTGAAGCCGGACACCACAATCATGTCTTTTTTGCGATCCACCAGCTTGATGAAGCCTTTTTCGTCCATTTTCACCATGTCGCCGGTGGCGAGGAAGCCGCGCTCGTCCATCACGGCGGCGGTTTCTTCGGGGTGTTGCCAATAGCCCTGCATGATTTGCGGGCCTTGGATGCACAATTCGCCGATTTCGCCCAGCGGCGCTTCGTTGCCGTCGTTGTCGCGGATTTCTACCACGGTGTTGGAAACGGGCAGGCCGATGGTGCCGTTGTATTCACTGATATTCAGCGGGTTGGCGCACACGCCGGGGCTGGCTTCGGTGAGGCCGTACACTTCCACAATAGGCTGGCCGGTGAGCGCTTTCCATTGTTTGGCCACGTTTTCCTGCACCGCCATGCCGCCGCCCAGACACAGCTTCCAGCTGGAGAAGTCTATGCTTTGGAAGTCGGGGTGGTGGAGCAGGGCGTTGAACAGGGTGTTGACGGCGGGCAGCACGCTCACGCGGTATTTTTTCAGCTCTTTGATGAAGAATTTAATATCGCGCGGGTTGGTGATGAGCAGGTTTTGCGCACCGATGCGGGTGAAGATCATCAGGTTTACCGTGAGCGCGAACACGTGGTACATCGGCAGCGCGGTTACCACCAATTCGCCCTCAACAGTGAGGTTGGATTGAATCCACTCTTCGGCCTGCAGCATATTGGCGCAGATATTGCCGTGCGAGAGGACGGCGCCTTTGGATACGCCGGTGGTGCCGCCGGTGTATTGCAGGAAGGCGGTGTCTTCCAGCGTAACCGGCACGGGATGGAAGGTGTGTGCTGCGCCTTGTTTGAGCGCGTGGTTGAAGCGCACGAAGTGGGGCAGTTCGTAGGGCGGCACCATCTTTTTCACATGGCGCACAATCAGGTTCATCAGGCCGCCTTTGAAGAAGCCGAGCAAATCGCCCACCGAGGCGAGGATGATGTGTTTCACATCGGTTTCGGCCACCACTTCGGCCAGCGTGTGGGCAAAGTTTTCCAACACCAGAATGGTGGTGGCGCCGCTGTCTTTCAGCTGGTGTTGCAATTCGCGCGGGGTGTAGAGCGGGTTGACGTTCACCACGATGCCGCCAGCCTGCAAAATGCCGAATACGGCCACGGGGTATTGCAGCAGGTTGGGCAGCATCACGGCCACGCGCGCGCCTTTTTCCAGCTTGAGCACGTTTTGTAGATAGGAGGCGAACTGCTCGGCCAGGCGCGCGGTTTGGGCATAGGTTTGCACCTTGCCGAAGTTGGTAAAGCCGGAGCGTTTGCCGTAGAGGTAGGCGGTTTCGTGGAATACTTCGCAGATCGAGCTATAGCGGCGCACGTCGATTTCGGGGCGTACGCCTTCCTGATAACTTTGCAGCCAGATTTTTTCCAATTTGGTCTCCTGATAGGGGCTGCCTGAAAATTCAGCTTCGCAGCAACTTGCCGCGCCGTGCTTTCAGGTAGCCTTTAAGGTTTGTGTTGCTGGGTTTTATGTTTGGTTTAAATAGGTTAAACGCCTGCGCCGGCTTGGTCGATAATGCCGCCGCCCAGACAAACGTCGCCATCATACAGCACGGCGGATTGGCCGGGGGTAACCGCCCATTGCGGCGCATCGAATACCAGCTCGGCGGAGTCGTCGCTTAAATAGCGCAGTTGGCAGGGCGCATCGGCCATGCGGTAGCGGGTTTTGCAGGTGTAGCGGCCTTCGGGCGGGCGGCTGCCGTGTGCTTCGCCGGGGTTTTCAGGTAGCGTCCAGCTTAATTGGCTCATGGTGAGGCTACCTGAAAATAATAGCGGGTGTTGGTGGCCTTGCACCACGATTAGGCGGTTGGCGGCCAAATCTTTGCCGGCCACAAACCACGGCTCGCCTGCGCCGCCGATGCCCAAGCCTTTGCGCTGGCCGAGGGTGTAGAACATCAGGCCGACGTGCTTGCCCACGACTTGGCCTTCGGGCGTAACCATGTCGCCTTCGCGGGTGGGCAGGTATTTTTGCAGAAACTCGCGGAAGGGGCGCTCGCCGATGAAGCAGATGCCGGTGCTGTCTTTTTTGGCAGCGGTGGGTAGGCCGGCTTCGGCGGCGATGCGGCGCACTTCGGGTTTTTCCAAGTGGCCGAGCGGGAAGAGGGCGCGCTCGAGCTGATGAGGCTGGAGGCGGTAGAGAAAGTAGCTTTGGTCTTTGTTGGCATCCAAGCCTTTGAGCAGGTAATGCTTGCCGTTGCGCACTTCTTTGCGGGCGTAGTGGCCGGTGGCGATGGCTTCGGCGCCTTGCTCGACGGCGTAATCCAAAAAGCATTTGAATTTGATTTCGGCGTTGCACAGTACGTCGGGGTTGGGGGTGCGGCCGGCTTGGTATTCCTGCAGGAAGTAGGCGAATACTTTGTCTTTGTATTGGGCGGCGAAATTGACGATGTCGATGTCGATGCCGATGATATCGGCCACGGCGATGGCGTCGAAAGAATCCTGCTTGATGCTGCAGTATTCGTCGTTGTCGTCGTCTTCCCAGTTTTGCATGAACACGCCGCGCACTTGATGGCCCTGCTGTTTGAGCAGGTGGGCGGTTACGGAGGAATCGACACCGCCGGACAGGCCGACGATGATGTTTTGCGGGGTAGGCATAATGTTTGGTTTCTAGGTGGGGCTACCTGAAAGTTTTCAGGTAGCCTTTTAATTTAAGACTGGCCTTGCCGTTTTTTCACGCTCACTTGGCGTTTTTTGGTTTTGGCTTTGCTGCGGGCTTTTTCATCGCGTTTGGCGATGCGGTTGCTCAAGGTGGTGCGGCGCAGGGGTTTGTTTTTGGTCTTTTCCGCCGTGTCTTCGTAGGGGTTGTCGGAAATATTGTATTGGATGCGCAGCGGCGTGCCTTGCAGGTTGAAGGCTTTGCGGAAGGTTTGCGTGAGGTAGCGGGTGTAGCTGTCGGCCACGTGTTGCAGCGAATTGCCGTGAATCACGATTACGGGCGGGTTCATGCCGCCTTGGTGGGCATAGCGCATTTTCGGGCGCACCAGACCGGCGCGGGCGGGCTGCTGGCGTTCGATGGCCGATTGCAGCACGCGGGTGATTTTGGGCGTGGGCATTTTGATAAAGGCCGCGTCGTAGGCCGATTGGATGCTGGCAAACAGGCCGTCAATGCCGCGCTCTTTCAGGGCGGAAATGAAGTGGAATTTGGCAAAATCAAGGAAGTGCAGCTTGCGTTCGATGTCTTTTTTAATCGTGTTGCGCCGCTCTTCGGAAATGCCGTCCCATTTGTTTACCGCCACCACCAGCGCGCGTCCGGCTTCCAGCGCAAAACCGGCGATGGTGGCGTCTTGGTCGGCAATATCTTGCTGCGCGTCCAGCACCAATACGGCCACGTTGGAGGCTTCCACGGCCTGCATGGCTTTGATGACAGAAAATTTTTCCACCGCTTCTTCCACCTTGCCGCGGCGGCGCACTCCGGCGGTGTCGATGATGGTGAAGGGCTTGCCGTCGCGTTCGAAGTCGATGTGGATGCTGTCGCGGGTGGTGCCGGCCATATCGAAGGCAATCACGCGCTCTTCGCCCAAAATAGCGTTCACCAGCGTGGATTTGCCCACATTGGGGCGGCCGATAACGGCAAACACGGGGTGTTTGACCTCGCTGTCTTCTTCCGCGGCTTCGGGGAAGTTTTCCAGTACTTCTTCCATTAGGTAATACACGCCGTCGCCGTGCGCGCCGGAAATCACGTGCGGCTCGCCGAGCGCCAGCTCGTAGAATTCGGCAGCCAGCACGTCGCGGCGGCCGCCCTCACCTTTGTTTACAGCCAGATACACGGGGCGCGGCGATTGGCGCAGGCGGTCGGCAATGATTTTGTCTTGCGGCGTGAGGCCGGTGCGCGCGTCCACCAGAAAAATCACGGCATCGGCTTCATCCACGGCCTGCAGGGTTTGCTTGGCCATTTCGTGCAGGATGCCGCTGTCCACCACGGGCTCGAAGCCGCCGGTGTCCACCACGAGATAGGGCTTGCTGCCCACTTTGCCGTGGCCGTAGTGGCGGTCGCGCGTGAGGCCGGGCAGGTCGTGCACCAGCGCGTCTTTGGTACGCGTGAGGCGGTTGAACAGGGTGGATTTGCCCACATTGGGGCGGCCGACTAGGGCGATGGTGGGTTTCATGATGTTGGTCTTTCTGTATCAGGCTGCCTGAGCCAGGCAGCGAGCAGGTGCGCGGAGGCACGGAAGGGTTGGTGTGGCTTCGTTGGAAGCGGGTTTTCAGGTAGCCTTTGATTGGGAGTGAGGTTGCCTAAAGTATGCAGGCGAGATTATAGCCGGTTATGAATGGTTTGGCTTGGGGAGATGGGTCGGATAGATGGGGAGGTGGTGGTTTTGGTTTACGTTGAGGCCAATATTTTCAGGTAGCCTTCTTAGCAGCTGAAGGCTACCTGAAACCAAAAACCTGCCGCTCTTTAAAACGGCAGGTTTCGATATGGCTTACAGCAAGGTGTCCGATAGCGGAATATCCTGCGGCTGCACGGGCGTGGCGGGCAGGGGCCGCTCGCGCGGCTCGGTGCGGCGGCGTGGGGCAGGGCGGGTGCTGGCGGGAATCGGGGTTTCGGTGCTGCCGGCACCGTCGGTGAGCGCTTCCACGGCGCTGCCTTCAGGCAGGATTTCGTCTGCTTGCAGGGGTTCGGAGGCATCCACGGCTTGCGGGCGGCTCAGCTCGGCCGCGCCGTTTTGCCAGGCCACGGATTGCAATTTGCCTTGCACGCGGGCGTTGGCGTTTTGGCAGGTGATGCACACCAAGCGGCCGTTGCGGCTGCGCAAAACGCTGTTGATGCGGGCGGGATTGGCGGTGAGACCGTTGGCCTGCGACCAGGCGTCGATGCTTTGGCGCAGGGCGGTGGTGTTCAAGTTGCGCTGCTGATAGGGGTCGGCATAGGCGGCAAGCCAGAGGTGGTTGTTGGTATCGGCATTGAGGCTGGCCAGCTGGTAGATCACGGCGGCGCTGGCGCCGGTGCGCACGTTGCGGGCAAATTGCAGGGCATTGTTGCTGTGCATGCGCACGCAGCCGTGGCTGCGGATGCCGGGTACGCTGGCGGGGGCGTTGGTGCCGTGGATGCCCAAGCCTAAGCGCGGCGGGCCCAAGCGCACGAATACCGGGCCCAGCGGGTTGCTCGGGCCGGGCGGAATGCTGCTGATTTCAGGCAGGCCGGCGGCGGCGCGCTCGCGGCGGATACTGGCGGGGATCGACCAAGTGGGATTGTAGGCTTTGGAACCGATGTGGTAGTTGCCCAGCGGGGTGCGGGTGCGGTTTTTGCCCACCGCCACGGGATAAACGTTTTTCAGTTGGCCGTTTTCATACAGGAAAAGGCGCATCTGCGGGATGTTGATAACGACATGCTGACCTGCGGCCACGGGTGAGAAATCGGGCAGCGGGGTGTTGTTGGCGGCGGCAGTGCCGGCGGCGGCCAGAAGGCAAAGTAATGCGAGTTTCTTCATAGTAATGGTTGGGAAAAATAGGTTTGCGTGTTGTAAAGACAATAAATGGTGGCATGATACCCGAAACTGCTGCCGACCGATGCAGCAGGCTACCTGAAAGCGGTAAAACGTGTTTTAATGCCACACAATTATTCCGATTGCGCCGCCTGCCGTATGCGCGGCCAGCTCGGTTTAATTTGTTTAAATGAAATAAAATCATAAGCTTAGCATCCATTCGGGCTGCCTGAAAGCCCCGGCGCCTGATGAAGCCCAAACAACCTTCCCTGCTTTTCTGTTTACCCACCTCACGGAGCAGCTATGCAACGCCACATCATCCAATCCTTGTTGGACACCGATCTCTATAAATTCACCATGCTGCAAGTGGTATTGCACCAATTCCCACAGGCGCACGGCGTGTATGAATTCCGCTGCCGCAACCTAGACGAATGCGTGTATCCGCTGGTGGAGATCCGCAGCGAGCTGGAAGCCGAGCTCGATGCCCTGTGTACTCTGCGTTTCACTCCTGATGAGCTCAACTATCTGCGTAGTCTGCGCTTTATTAAAAGCGATTTTGTGGATTATTTGGAGCTGTTCCAGCTCAAACGCCGCTTCATCCAAGTAACCGTGGACGAGCAGAACCGGCTCTGCATCCGCGTGGAAGGGCCGATTATCCAAGCCATGTTCTTCGAGATTTTCGTGTTGGCGATTGTGAATGAGCTCTACTTCCGCCGCCTCGAAACCCCCGAAGTGCTGGCCGAGGGCGAGCGCAGGCTGCAGGCCAAGGCCGACCTGCTGCGCAGCTATGCCGCCGCCCAAGAGCCCGGAGACCCGCCCTTCCTCGTATCCGATTTCGGCACACGCCGCCGCTACAACCTCGCCTGGCAGGAGCACGTTGTCCGCACGCTCAACCAAGCCGCGCCCGACTGCCTGCGCGGCACCAGCAACGTTTATCTGGCCAAAAAACTCGGCCTCATCCCCATCGGCACCGTGGCGCACGAATTTATGCAGGCCTTCCAAGCCCTAGACGTACGCCTGCGCGATTTCCAAAAAGCCGCACTGGAAAGCTGGGTGCGCGAATACCGCGGCGACCTCGGCATCGCCCTCACCGACGTGGTGGGCATGGATGCCTTCCTGCGCGATTTCGACCTTTATTTCGCCAAACTCTTCGACGGCCTGCGCCACGACAGCGGCGACCCCTATGTGTGGGGCGAAAAAGCCTACGCCCACTACCAAAAGCTCAAAATCGACAGCCGCACCAAAATGCTCACCTTCTCCGACGGCCTCGATTTGGAAAAGGCCTGGGCGCTGCACCAATACTTCAAAGACCGCTTCAAAACCAGCTTCGGCATCGGCACCAACCTCACCAACGACATGGGGCACAAGCCGTTGAACATCGTGCTCAAGCTGGTGGAGTGCAACGGCCAATCCGTGGCTAAGCTCTCCGACAGCCCCGGCAAAACCATGAGCGACAACAATACCTTCCTCGCCTACTTGCGCCAAGTGTTCCAGATTGCCGAAACGCCCAAGTAGGGTTTGACTTGGCTGATTATGTTTTCAGGTAGCCTTTCTGCTGTGGGAAGGCTACCTGAAAAATTGTTGGGTTGAGGCTCAAGTCGTGGCGGTTCCACTAATCTGCTTTTTCTCTGGTTGATGGCGAACCTGCCATTTGCCTTAACCCCAAACGTTTCAGCTAGCCTTGGGTTCAATCCTTAAAAGGCTACCTGAAAACTAGTTTGCCCAATCTTTTGGTGTGGTTCCCAAGTTGAAGGCAGTGAGCACAAACTTGTTGGCATCACAGTTGTTTGGGGTGCTCTGGTTTTCAAAATAAAGCTCTACGCCGCTTGCCAGCAACAAGCGCGTGTTGAGGGCAAAAGTTTTCTTTCTGAAATCGATGCCGTGGAAATTGAGTTTTTTGATAACGAAGGCAAGGCGCAGCTTTTTCGGGTGCTTGAAAATCCAAGGTTGCATGGCGATATGGCTACCCGCGTCCAGCTTGTCCCAAGGGAAACCGTCTGCATAAATATTGGTTAATTCATCGCCCCGGAAGATTAAATCAATCGAGCCGTAACGCCAAATCACGCATTCTGCATCCAGCTCTTCGGGATAGACAGAGTCGGGCGGCGGGAAATAGGCAGCCAAGTGGGCTTTGGTTTGCCCCAGTTTCAGGCCGCCGAATTCGCCGCTGCGGCAGAAGTTGAGCATATTGATGGTGGGGATGGACATGGTTTTATCCTAAACCGATGGGCAGATTGGCTTTCAGGTAGCCTGAAGTAGGCTACCTGAAACATATAGCATGCTGTTTTGTGTTTGTTTTTATTCAATCCTAGAGTTGGATTAAAGATGATTTGTGTAGCGGCAACAAAGCTGCTTCACGCCGTGGTGTTGCTGACTTCGTCGCCCAGCAGTTCCTTCAGTCCGGCTTCATCCAGCACTTGCAGGCCGTTGGTAGCGGCGAAATCCATTAAGAATTGGAACATCGGCGGATTGATGGTTTCCAGCCTTTTGCCCACGGTTATGCTGCGCACTTTGCCGATGAGCAGCGGGCGCACCCATTCGTGGTAGCAGAGGCGGTGTTCTTTGCCAAAAGAGGAGAGCAGGCCGCACAGCCGCTCGGCCCAATCGCTGGGGCGGAAGGGTTTGCCGTCGGCGGTGGCGCCGTAAATCACTATTTCGTCCGGATTTGGGGTGAACATTTCCGATGGTCCTTCTACAGATTGTTAATGAATTATAGCTGGATGCATGGTTTTGTTAAACCATTGTTGCACGGTCGGCATCGGCTTTCGGGCGGCCTGAGGCTACCTGAAAAATATAAATTTCTGTAAAATAGCACTTTATGATTTAAACCAACTCATTTATTTTTAAGGAAAACCATGCTCCAAGCCCTCGAACTTTCCCAAGCCACCCGTTTAATCAACCACGGCCCCGTGGTGATGGTGTCCGCCAAGGCCGGCGGCATGGAAAACGTGATGTCTGCCGCCTGGGCGTGTGCGCTGGATTATGCACCCGCGCGTGTAACGGTGGTGCTGGACAAAGGCGCGTTCACGCGCGGCTTGTTGGAGCACAGCGGCTGGTTTGCGCTGCAAGTGCCGCTGGCCAAGCAGGCTGAAACCGTGCTGGCGGTGGGCAGTCAGAGCCGCAAAAATAATCCGGTCAAGTTAGCTGATTGCGGCGTGGAACTGTTTTATCAGGAAGGCTTCGATGTGCCGCTGGTGCAAGGTTGTGGCGCCTACCTTATCTGCCGCCTGCTGCCCGAGCCGCACAATCAGCAAACTTATGATTTGTTTATCGGCGAAGTGGCTGCCGTGTGGGCGGACGACCGTGTGTATGCCGATGGCCGCTGGCTGTTCGACAGCGTGCCGGACGAATTGAAAACGCTGCATTATGTGGGCAACGGCCTGTTTTACCGCACGGGCAAGGGTTTGAAGGTGGGGTAGGCGTTTCGACTTTAATTGCAGTTTGTGTTTGAACTTCGATGAAGTTTCGCTTTCAGGTAGCCTTTAGGCCTGACTAAGGCTACCTGAAAAATTGTCTGCTCCATTTCGTATTCGCTGCCTGCTGCCCCTGCCGCAGGCTTTGTTTTATAATCGCTTCCTTTTCCACCCCTTCGGACTTCTATTATGAAATGGCTGAGCCGCCTGGCCGTCATCCTCAAAACCGTATACCGCTTCGGGCTGGCCGACCTTTTGGCTGCGCGTGGCAAAACCCCTTGGTTTGTCAAACTATTGCCGCGCTCAGGCAAAATGCGGGATACGCCGCTGCCGGTGCGCCTGCGCTTGGCGTTGGAGAGCTTGGGGCCGATTTTTGTGAAGCTCGGTCAGGTGCTTTCCACCCGGCCAGATTTGCTGCCGGCGGCCTATGCGCTGGAATTGAGCCGACTGCAAGACAAAGTGCCGCCGTTTGATGCGGATTTGGCGCGGCAGCAGATTGAAGCATCGTTCGGGCGGCCGGTGGAAGAAATCTATGCCGAGTTTGAAGCCGAGCCGGTGGCAGCGGCTTCGGTGGCGCAGGTGCACCGCGCGCGGCTGTTTGGCGGCGAGGCGGTGGCGGTGAAAGTGTTGCGGCCGAATCTGGAGCCGGTGATCGAGCAGGATTTGGCCCTGATGCGCACCGCCGCGCGGCTGATTGAAAAGCTGCTGCCCGACGGCAAACGCCTGCGCCCGCGCGAAGTGGTGGCCGAGTTCGACAAATATCTGCATGACGAGCTTGATTTGCTGCGCGAAGCAGCCAATGCCAGCCAAATCGGGCGCAATTTCAGCGGCAGCACCATGCTGCGCGTGCCGAAGGTATATTACGACTATTGCAGCGAAAGCGTGATGACCATGCAGTGGATGGACGGCACGCCGATTGCCGAAGTGGCCGAGCTGCAGCGGCGCGGCGTGGATTTGAAACGGTTGGCGCGCTACGGCGTGGAAATCTTCTTCACCCAAGTGTTCAAACACGGCTTTTTCCACGCCGATATGCACCCGGGCAATATACTGGTGGACGACGAAGGCCGCTATATCGCGCTGGATTTCGGCATTGTGGGCAGCCTCACGGACTACGACAAACGCTATCTCGCCATCAATTTCCTCGCCTTCTTCAACCGCGACTATCACCGCGTGGCCACGGCGCATATTGAAAGCGGCTGGGTGCCGGCAGATACGCGGCCGGAAGAGTTGGAAGCTGCCGTGCGCGCCGTGTGCGAGCCGTTTTTCAACAAGCCGTTGGCCGAAATCTCCTTCGGCCTCGTGCTGATGCGCCTGTTTGAAACCAGCCGCCGCTTTAACGTGCAAATTCAGCCGCAGCTGGTGTTGCTGCAAAAAACCCTGCTCAACATCGAAGGATTGGGCCGCCAGCTGGATCCGCAGCTGGATTTATGGGAAACGGCTAAGCCGTTTTTGGTGAGTTGGATGAACGAACAGGTTGGCGTGAAAGCCTTGTGGCGCAATCTGAAGCAGGAAGCCCCCGACTGGGCGGAAATCCTGCCCGCCCTGCCGCGCAAACTGAATATGCTAGTGGATGAAGCCCGCCAACAGGAAATGCGCGATGCCTACCTGCACCTGGTGCGCACCCAGCAGCGGCAGAATATGTGGCTCGCACTGATTGCGCTGATGCTGTTACTGATGGCGCTGTTGGATTAACTGGCGGCAGGATGAAAGTTGTCTTGGCGTAGCAAGAAATGCTCGTGTTAAAGGCTACCTGAAAAGTTTCAGGTAGCCTTTTTTCATCCGAACCGGCCAAACTCTTCCATCTGCATGGAGTGCCGGTGTTTGGCAGCAGAAAAAGTAAAGCGTGCGTGCCGCCTCAACCCCAAAATGCCGCTTCAAATCCTACCGCACATTCCGGCGGTAATTCGTGGAGCAGCAAATCGTGCAGGGCTGTAAGCAAATCTTCGGGTTTGCCACCTTCTGCTTCATCATAAAACAGCCCGCCGGCGGCCTGCCATTCTTGTTCGAAGCGGTGTATGGCCAGTAGTGTGTGTATTAAGGCTGCCACCGACGGTACAATCAGGCGGCGGTTTTCCACGGTGCTGTAGCCGGTCGTCAGCCAATAAACGGGGCTGCCGGGCGCGGCGGTGTCGGCAAATAGGATTGAGTCGTCAAACATATTGCCAAATACCGCCCATTCTTCTCGCCAGCCGTCGGTTGGCAAATATTGTTTCGCCTTGTTGTTCCAGCCGAACGCCCAATCGTTCCAAATCTCGGGCAAACCCGCATAAGGCAGCCATTGCAGGAATAAGGTTTGCATTTCCAGCCAGTAGTCGGCACGCGGATTTTCGCCCTGCCATGTGCCATCCATATGGCGGTAGAAATCTGCCAGCTTGCCTAAATGCAGGTGGCGGTGGTTGGCCAAGGCGGGCAGGTTTTGCGGTTCTGGTGTGTAAGGCAAGCCGAAGGTTTGGGCGAAAGTACGGATTAGGTCGGCGTTGGGCATAGGGTTTTGTTTCTGTGAGGTCGGTTTTACCAGGTGTTGATATTTTCAGGTAGCCTCTTACGGGCAGTTTCTACATTCGTGGAGCAGGCTACCTGAAAACTCTATTCGGCTGCTCGGGGATTGAATTCGGCCAGTTTCTGCTCCACCCAGATGCTGGCGGTATCGGGAGTATCGGGCATGGGTTCGGCTTCGCCGAAGTGGGACACGGCGGGCAGGGGGCGCAGGAGGGTGTCGATGTCTTGCGGGCTTAGAAATCGGCCGTGCAGGTCGAATCCGACGTTGAGGGCGCGGCCGGAGAGGGGGGCGAGGCGGTCGTGCAGGTGGCCGTAGAGGTGATACCAGCCTTTGTGGCAGCCGTCCCATTCGTTGATGGGGTAGTGGAATAAAATCAGGGTATTGTTGATTTCGGGTAGCTTGAGTTTGAGATAGGGCTGGGCGGAGGCAAGCAGGGGGTGGCCGTCGGCTTTGGTGGTTTGAAAGAATCGGCTGATGTGGCGTTGGATGAGGTCGTCGTGGTTGCCGAAAATCAGGTGGTGGCGGCCGTTGAGGCGGGAGAGCAGGTGGGTGATGTGCTTGAGGTCGTGTGAGAAGCTGAGGTCGCCCAAGTTGTACACTTCATCTTCGGGGGAGACGGTGCGGTTCCACATGGCCACAAGGTGTTCGTCCATTTCTTCAACACTGGCGAAGCGGCGGAACTGGGGGCAGAATTTGGCAATGTTTTTGTGGGAGAAGTGGAGGTCGGAGGTAAAGAAGATTTTGCTCATATTGGTATGAAGTTCAAAACGGTTGCTCACTGCGTTGCCATACGGTTTGTGGCTAGCTGTATGAAGAAATCATTATTCAGCTATACCTGAAAGCAGGGTTTTAATGCGGTTGAAGCGAAGTATTAGTAGGGTTGAAATGGTGGTTCAGCCGAAGAGGCGGCGTTGCCAATCTTCGCATTCGCCGGTGTCGAGGCGGCGTTGGAACATATGCTGCCAGGAAGGGGGCAGGGGCAGTTGCAGCACTTCGCGCATGGCCTGAGGCTGGCAGTTTCGGCTATCGATGAGTTCGAGGATGCGGCTGAGCGGCCATTCGGCATAGGGGCGGGCGAGGAGGTGCACGCTGTCGCCCGCTTGAATGTGGCCGCTTTGTAATACGCGCAAATACCAGCCGCAGCGCAGATTGTGCTGTACTTGGGCGGCTATGTCGGGCACGCCGAAGCGTTCGTTGAGTTTCCAGCAGGGCTGGCGGCCTTGGCTGACTTCGAAGCGGGCGCTGCCGATTTGCCATTGGTCGCCGAGGCAGACTTGCCATTCGTCTGTGCCTTCGATGCAGAGGTTTTCGCCAAAGCCGCCGGCGCGGAAGTGCGGATTGCCGGGGAATTGGGCTTGCCAGTGTTCGTAGTGGTGTTGGGCGTAGCAATGCAGGGCTTTGTCGGCACCGCCGTGGTAGCGCGGGTCGCCCACGCCGTCGCCTACTAGGCCGGTGGGGGTGGCTTCGATGGGGCCGGCTACGGGCTGTTTGTCGATGCCGCTGATTTGGCCGCGGGCAAAGGGTTTGGGCTGGGCAATGCGGATTTCGCTGACGGTGGCGATGGTTTGAGGCATGATGGTTTCCTGCACAGATGGGCTGTGGCTGATTATAGCGGATGGGCTGGGTTTCTGCTTTACAGGCTGGCTGAAAACGAGCTTGTGAGTTTCCGCGAAGCTAAAGTTTCAGGTAGCCTTCCAGCTGGCAGCTTGAACCAAGGCAAATAAAAAACAGGCAAGCCTGAGGCATGCCTGTTTGTAAGTTGGGCGGTTAATCTCGGAAGATTTGTTGGTTGCCCACGAATACATTGCTGCTGTATTGGCAGCCGGAGGCGGTTTTGCAGCCGGGGATGGTTACGCTTAAGGTGTAGCGGTCGGTGCGGGTGGGGCGCAGGCCGAACATGGGGGCGTCGTCTTCTTCAGTATCGGCTTTGACTACGCTGCCATCGGCTGATTTGAGGGTTAGGTCGATGTTGTTGCAGTCGTGATCGCAGGCGGCGAAGAAGGTGTAGTATTTGCCGGCGGTGAGTTGAATCTGGTGGGTTTTGGTTTCGCCCACTTTGGCGCTGCCTTGGAACAGCTCTGCTTGGCGGGCACCCGGGTCTTTTTCCTGCATAAGTTGTTTGTAAACCTGCTGGACTTCGGGCAGCCATGAGCTCCTAGGCTCAGCTAGGGCGGCGGGGGCGGCAATCAGAGCGGCTAGGCCCAAGACGGCAAATTGTTTCATGTTTTTTCCTTTTGATTGGTTAGGTGAGTGTGCGCATTATAATGTAAGCTTAGGGAACACTGTAATTTTTTATTCTTTTAAAATCATTCTATTATTTATATATTTGGTGTTTTATGGGGTACGGATGCAGTAAGGCTACCTGAAAGTTTCAGGTAGCCTTTATCAGATGGTTCCGGGCAATAACAACAGGCAAGCTTGCGGCCTGCCTGTTTGCATGATTTAGCGTGATTAGTCGGCGAAAATATCTCGGTTGCCAACGAATACTTGACCGCTGTATTTGCAGCCGCTGTCGGTATGGCAGCCGGGGATGGCTACGCTCAGGGTGTAGCGGCCGGTGCGATTGGCACGCCAGCTGAACATGGGGGCGTCGTCATCTTCGGTGTCGGCTTTAATTACGCTGCCATCGGCTGATTTGAGGGTCAGGTCGATGTTGTCGCAGTCGCGGTCGCAGTCGGCGAAGAAGGTGTAGTATTTACCGGCAGTGAGCTGAACCTGGTGGTTTTTGGTCTCGCTCACTTTAGCTGCGCCTTGGAATAGGTCGGCTTGGCGGGCGCTCTCGTCTTTAGAGCGAACAGCTTGTCTGTTGAATTGCTGGGCTTCGGGCAGCCATGAGCCATTAGGTGCAGCCAGGGCGGCAGGAGCGGCAATCAGGGCAACCAGGCCTAAAACGGCAAATTTTTTCATATGTCTTCCTTTTGATTGGTTAAGTGAAAGAGTGTGCGCATTATAATGTAAATTAGAGAAATACTCTACTTTTATATTCTTTTTAAATCATTTGATTACGGTTGAATGCTAGTATTTTTGGCTGAGTAAGGAAGGCAAAAGGCTACCTGAAATCTTCAGGTAGCCTTCTTTAAGAACACTAGAGTTTAGTGATCAAACACGGGTTTGGTGCCCATGAATACTTGGCTGCTGTATTCGCATTGTTCGGTGTCACATTTCGGCATGGTAACAGTGAGGGTGTAGCTGCCGGTGCGGTTGGCACGCCAGCCGAATATTGGAGAATCGTCGTCGTCGTTATCTTCTTTAATTACGCGGCCATCGGCTGCTTTGAGGGTCAGGTCGATATCGCTGCAAGAGTAGTCGCAATCGGCGAAGAAGCTGTAGTATTTGCCGGCGGTGAGCTGTACTTGGTGGCTGCGATTTTGCTCTTTGGCAGCACGGCCGTTAAACAGATGAACTTGGCGGGCTTGGGGGTCTTTTCTACGCACGATATCACGGTTTATTTTTTGAGCTTCAGGCAGCCATGGGCCGTTTTCAAAGGCTTGGATGCTGTAGGCACAGCCGGAGGAGGCTTCGCATTTGGTCATGTTGGCGGTAAGGGTGTAGGTACCGCTGGTTGCAATAGCGCTGTTGATGACGGGATTGTCGTCGTCGTCGTCATCTTCTTTGATGGTTTTGCCGTTGCTATCGGTCAGCTTGAGGTCGATGTCGGAGCATTGGCGGTCGCAGTCGGCAAAAAATACGTAGGATTTGCCGGCTTGGAGCTGAATGGTATGGTTTTGGCTGCGGTTTTGTGCCAGATTGCCATTGAACAGCTGGAGTTCTCGCGCATCGCTACTCCGTTGACGCACGATTTCGCGGTTGATTCTTTGTGCTTCGGGCAGCCAGTCGTCGGCCTGCGCAGGTGCGGCGAAGGCAGGGGCAGCAGCCATCAGAGCGGCGATGGCGGCGAGAGTAAATTTCTGCATGGAATGCTCCTTTTGGTTAAAAAAGTAATAAAAGGGAAACAACGGGCAGATTATAGCCAATGTGCTGGAGTTTAACTAATCTTTTCTTATGTTAGGGTCTGTTGATAACTGCTGGTTTCCGCATTTTTCACCCCAAAGACGGCATTTTCCGCGTTGGAAATCCTCGCAAGGTGCCCAGCCTTACTGCGGTTTCCGACTTGAATCTGCTGCCTTTGGGGCAAAAATCCGCTTGGAAAAGTAGCTGTCAACAGCCCAAATCAGGCTACCTGAAAAACCATCTTCAGGTAGCCTGATTGGGGCTTAGCGTGCCGGTTCGGCTTGCAGGATGACATGCTGCCTGCGGTCGAGCAGTTCCAGCTTATTGCCGTTGATGCGGTAGGCGGCGGTGCGAGCAAAGGCGGCTGAGAGCCATTCTTCCTGCGCCTGAACATTCGGCGGGCAGAGCATCAGCGTGGTGGCGAGCTCGCCGATTTGTAGGTTTTGGCCTTGGTGGCTGAAGTGGCCGGATAGGGAATTACAGCCGAACGAGGCGTTCACGCGATTGTTGGCGTTGAACGCCAACGATCCGTTGGCGGCGTGGCGGCCGATGCGGATGATGCGCCAGCCGTGGCGGGAGAGTTCGGTTGCGGTTGCATTGGGCGCTGTGGCAACAGGCTGCGCCACGGGAGCAGGCTGCTCAGGGGCTGCGGGGGGCGGGGGGGCGCTGTCGGCCGGATTGGGGCGGGCGGCGCAGGCGGCGAGTAGGAAGGCGGCGAGATAAATCGGTTTCATTGCATGGGCTCCTATCTGGTTGAAAAGCATTTAATACAATGTGTTGTATTGTACACTAGGGGATGCGGTTCGGTGTTGATATAAGGCAATGGGGCGGGCATTTATAGCGGGTTGAAAAGGAACGCTGCTGCGCGTTGGTTTGCTTTGCCGTGCTGCTTATACTTGCTGCGGCTAGCCGCTTTGTCCTACTTTTTTATTCCGCTATATTTTGGAAAACGTGGCGTGGGCCGCATCAACGTAAAAGGCTACCTGAAAATTTTCAGGTAGCCTTTGTTTGCTTGCCTAATCCGCTTAGTGCTCAATCGGTTTGGCCGGGCGGGTGGCGGCTTGGCCTAGGGCGGCGCGCCATTGTTGCGGGGCTTTCACCAGTTCCAAAGCGCGGCGCAGTTGGTCGTCTTTGGCCGGATTGGGTTTGTAGCGGGTGGCGGGGTTGTTGTCGGCCTCGTCTTTAGCAGCGGGCTCGGAGGCGGCTTTGTTTTCAGCGCTGTGGTTGTTCAGCGCGCGGCCGCGCACTTCGTTGCCGCCGTTGGGGTTGCTCAGGTGGCCGGAGAGGTCGGCTTCGCGACTTTCATAACGGCGGGTTTTATCGGCCACTTCCACATCGGGCACGATGCCTTGGGCTTGGATGGAACGACCGCTGGGGGTGTAGTAGAGCTGGGTGGTGATTTTCAGCGCGCCGCCGTTGGAAAGGGGCATTACGGATTGTACGGAGCCTTTGCCGAAGCTTTGCGTGCCCACAATCACGGCGCGTTTGTGGTCTTGCAGGGCGCCGGCCACGATTTCGGAGGCGGAGGCGGAACCGGAGTTAATCAACACGGTGATGGGGATGGTTTTAAATTCGGCAGGCAGGCCGGCAAGCGGGTCTTTGCTGCTGCCGATTTGGTAGTCGGCGGGCTGGGCTTTGAGATTCATGTTTTCTTTGCCGTCACGGCCTTTGGTACTCACCACGAGCTGCCCGTTTTGCAGGAAGGCGGCAGATACGCCCACGGCACCGTTGAGCAGGCCGCCGGGGTCGTCGCGCAGGTCGATGATCAGGCCTTTGAGCGGGCCGCCGTTGGTTTGGTGCATGGCTTGCAGTGCCTCGGTCATAGCGGGCACGGTGCGCTCTTGGAATTGGCTGATACGCAGGTAGCCGTAGCCGGGCTCGATGATGTCGTGGCGCACGCTGCGCACTTTAATCACGGCACGGGTGAGGGTAACCACGATGGGCTGGGGCGCGTCTTTGCGGGTGAGGGTGAGGGTGATTTTGGTGCCCGGCTCGCCGCGCATACGTTTCACGGCATCGTTTACGCTCATGCCGCGGGTGGAGGCATCATCGATTTTGATGATGTAGTCGCCGCTTTGGATGCCGGCGCGTTCGGCAGGGGTGTCTTCAATCGGTGAGACTACTTTAACGAAGCCGTCTTCACTGCCCACTTCCATGCCCAGGCCGCCGAATTCGCCTTTGGTGGATTCCTGCATGTCGGCGTAGTCTTTGAGGTTCATATACTCGGAGTGCGGGTCGAGGTTGGAAACCATGCCTTTGAGCGCGCCTTCGAGGATTTCGTCGTCGGTTTTGTCTTGATAGTAGTTGGCTTTCACCTGGCTGTACACTTCGGCCATGGTGCGCAGGGAATCTACCGGCAGGGGCTGCTGGCTGCGGGTTTCGGCAAAGCTCTGCATGCTCAGGCTCACGGCGATGCCGCTGAAGGTGCCCAGGGTGTAGAGGGCGATTTTTTTGAAGGTGTTGTTGGACATAATGAGTGTTGGTCTTTCGGGTTTTGTTAATCTGAGTCCGGATAATCGGCGGTGGCGGTAGCTGTGTTTTTTCAGGTAGCCTGCCGTGTGGCTCGAAAGGCTGAACTTTAGGCAAATTTGCTTGTTCCAGCAAGGGGGTGGGGGAAAATAAATGTTAAACGGGGCGGGGATGGATTGTTGGGGGGAGATGGATGGCAAGGCTGGCTGGAAAATACGGCGGGTGTTGGCGCTATATTTTCAGGTAGCCTTTGACGCGAATTAAAGGCTACCTGAAATTTTCGCTCACCGGTTTGGCTAGTTTACCCATGAGGCGGGGTTCATGGCTTGGTTGCGGTAGCGGATTTCGAAGTAGAGGCCGTTTTCGCCGTCTGGGAGGCTGCCGCTGCGGCCGATGGTTTGGCGGGCGGATACGCGGCTGCCTGCGCCGGCGCTGATTTGGGAGAGGCCGGTGTAGATGCTGAGGTAGCCGCTGCCGTGGTCGACGATGACGGTGTTGCCGTAGCCTTGCAGGGGGGCGGCGTAGGCGACTTCGCCTTCGGCGATGCTGCGCACGGCGGTGGGCGGGGTGCTGATGAAGAGGCCTTTCCAGGTGCCGCCGCCGGGGCGGGCTTGGCCGAAGCGGCCGCTGATGCTGCCGCTAGCTGGACGTTGCAGGCGGCCTTGCATGCGGCTGAAGCCGTGGTTTTGCGGCTCTTGGGCTTCGGGGGCTTCGAGGGCGAGGTCTTCGGCGGTGAGGGTGTTGCGGTTGGGGGTGTCCGGCTGTTCGGGCGGGGCGGGGCGGGTTTCGTTTGGACGGAGATCGCTTTGGTTCGAACCGTTGTGTTCGTTTTCAGGTAGCCTTCGGGGGCGTGGGGCGGGTTTATTGCTGTTTTGGGCTTGCTGCTGGCGGCGTTGGCGCAGGGCTTGGGCGCGTCGCTGGCGTTCGGCTTCCTGCCGTTGGGCGGAGCGGCGGCTGAGGCTGGCGATGAGGCCGTTGAGGCGGCTTTCGTTTTGGCGCAGGGTTTGCAGCTTGGCGGTTTCGCGGCTGATATCTTGCTCGAGGCTTTGCTGTTGGCGTTGCTGCTGTTGCTGTTGGCGGCCGAGGCGTGCGGCGGTGGTTTGCTGTTGGCGTTTGAGGGCGTCGAGCCGCTTCAGCTGCTCGTTGATGCTGTCTTGCTGCTGTTTGAGCTCTTGGCGGTTGTGTTGCAGCTGGGTAAGAGCCTGGGCGTTGGCTTGGTTGAGGTGGCGCAGGTATTCGAGGTGGCGGCCTTTCTGCTGGGGGTCGGCGTTTTGCAGAAACAGGGTTACGGCGTTGGGCTGCTGGTTGCGATAACGGCTGTTGAGCAGGCGGGCGGCTTGGGCTTGGGTGTTTTGGATGCGGGTTTGCAGGCTGTCGAGCTTGGCCTGCATGGCTTGCAGCTCGCGCCAGGCGGTTTGGCGGCTGCGGGTGAGGCGGTCGAGCTCGCGGCGCACGGTATCGAGTTCGCTTTGGGTTTGGCGGATGTTGCTTTGCAGCTGGCGCTGTTCGCTTTGCTGCTGTTGGAGTTTGCGGTTGCTCTCGCCGATGGCGCGCTGCACTTGGCGCAGGTCGTCTTTGGGTGCGGCAACGGCGGGCAGGGCGCTGCAGAGGAGGGCGAGGAGGATAAGGATTTGGCTGTGCTTCATGAGGCTACCTGAAAAAAGGAGAGGCTACCTGAAAAGGATTTAGAGGAAATGGAGGTGTTCGGCAAGGATGAGCGTGCCAATGCCGATGAGGACGAGGCCGCCGAGGATTTCGGCGCGTTTGCCGATGGCACTGCCCAGGAAGCTGCCCAAGCGCAGGCCGATGGCGGCCATGATGGTGGTGGCCAGGCCGATGGCGAGGGCGGTGAGCAGGATGTTGACTTCGAGGAAGGCCAGGCCGACGCCGACGATCATGGAGTCGATGCTGGTGGCGAAGGCAATGGCGACGAGCATGAGCGGCGAGGGCGGGCGGCGGCCGGATTGGCCGCTTTCGGGCTGTGCCTCTGCAGATTGTTCCCCGGCGGGCTGTTCCGGCTGTAGCGCGCCGTAAATCATGCGCAGGCCGAGCAGGAGCAGCAGGGTGAAGGCGATCCAGTGGTCCCAATCGGCGATGTAGTGTTGTGCCACGGAGCCGATTGCCCAGCCGATGAGCGGGGTGAGGGTTTCCACACTGCCAAACACGGCGGCGGTGCGCAGTGTGCCCCGGCGGGTGGGTGTGCCGATGGCGGCGCCTTGGGCGATGGCCGCGGCGAAGGCGTCCATAGACATGCCGAAGGCGAGGGCGAGGATGGTGAGGAAGCTCATGGCGGGTGGAGGCTACCTGAAGCTTTCAGGTAGCCTGCTGCTGGGCGGTCAAACAAACTCAATCAGGCTCTCGCCGCTCATTTCCTGCGGTTTTGGCAGGCCGAGCATGGCGAGGAGGGTGGGGGCGATGTCTTTCAGTGCGCCGCCGGCCTTGATGCGGGCGGGGCGGCCCACATACAGGAAGGGCACGGGGTTGGTGGTGTGCTGTGTGTGCGGCTGGCCGTTGGCGGGGTCGAACATCTGCTCGCAGTTGCCGTGGTCGGCGGTAATCAGCACTTCGCCGCCGGCTGCCTGGGCGGCAGCCACGATTTTGCCCACGCAGTCGTCGAGCGTTTCCACCGCTTTGATGGTGGCAGCCAGCACGCCGCTGTGGCCGACCATGTCGCCGTTGGCGAAGTTGCACAGAATCACGTCGAAACGCTTGGCGGCGAGGCTGTCGAGGATGTGTTGGCACACTTGCGGCGCGCTCATTTCGGGCTGCAAATCGTAAGTGGCGACTTTGGGCGAGGGCACGAGGATGCGCTCTTCGCCGGGATATGGCTCTTCGCGGCCGCCGCTGAGGAAGTAGGTAACGTGCGGATATTTCTCGGTTTCGGCAATGCGCAGCTGGCTGATGCCTTGGGCGGACAGGTATTCGCCCAGGCCGTTGCGGATGCTTTCTTGGGCAAACAGCACCGGGAAGCGGTATTGGCTGCCGTAGCTGGTGAGCGAGGTGAAATAGCCGGGGCGGAAGCGCTGTTGGCGCGGGAAGCCTTGGAAATCGTCGAACAGCAGGGCTTGGGTCAGCTCGCGGGCGCGGTCGGCGCGGAAGTTCATGAAGACAACTGCATCGCCGTCGCGCAGAGCGGCTGCGGGGTCGATTACGGTGGGCTGCACGAATTCGTCGTATTCGCCGCGTTCATAGGCGGCGGCCAGGGCTTGCAGCGGCGTGTCGGCGCGGAACGGGGCTTGGCCGAACAGGGCGTTGTAGGCCTGTTCAACGCGCTCCCAGCGGTTGTCGCGGTCCATGGCGAAGAAGCGGCCGACCACACAGCCCACTTTCACTTGCGGGTGTTGCTCGCAATAGCTTTGCAGGGTTTTCAGGTAGCCTTCCGCACTTTGCGGCGGGGTGTCGCGGCCGTCTAAGAAGGGATGGAACACGATTTTCTGCATGCCGGCGGCCAGGGCGGCATCGGCCACGGCGAAGAAGTGGTTGATGTGGCTGTGCACGCCGCCGTCGGAGAAGCAGCCGAGCAGGTGCACGGTTTTCGTGGGGCTTTGCCAGGCGGCGGTGAGGGCGGGGTTTTGCGCGAGCGAACCGTTTTCGATGGCCATATCGATGCGGGTGATGTCTTGCGCCACCACGCGGCCGGCACCGATATTCAAATGCCCCACTTCAGAGTTGCCGAACTGGCCGGAGGGTAGGCCCACCATGCGTTCGGAGGCGTCGATCGTGCCGTAGGCGTATTGGGCTTTGAGGCGGTCGAGATTGGGCGTGTTGGCGAGAAGGACGGAGTTGTCGTCGCCTTCGAGGCGGTGGCCGAAGCCGTCGAGAATGAGGAGGACGATGGGTTTGGTGAGCTTGCTCATGGCGTGCGTTTCAGATGGAAATTGGGATGGCGGCATTATATAGCGGATTGGGTGGGAATTGAATGCGGGGCGGGGTGGAGCAGGCTACCTGAAATGTAAGCTTGAGCGAAATTTTCATCATGTGGGTAGGTAGGGTGGGGCAGGTCTTTTGCTGCATAGCAGCTCGCTTGGCTTGCTTTCAGGTAGCCTGCGGCGGTTTGGTAGAATGCGGTGTGAATACGAAAAGGAATAGTATGGATATGCTGGCAACGCCCTTGGGCGAATGGGAACGGGTGCGGGAAGAAACCACGGGCAGAGTTTTCTTAGTGGGGAAATTTTTGCAGATGCCGGTGTCGGTGGCGCTTGAATCGTCTGATGTTGAGCGGGTGGATTTTGATTTTATTCAAGACAAGGTATCGAAGTTTGCCCATATCAAGCGGCAGACTGAATTGTTTTTTGAGCGCATTGCCAAAAGCCGCCCCGATTGGTTGGGCATGGCGGCAGGGGCGCGGTTGGCGGATTATCGCGATTGCGTTGCTTGCCCTGAATTCGCGTTTGGCAGCGGGGCGGAGAGTTGGAGCATTGTTTATCGGGAAAGTGTGTTTCCGATTGCGGAGCCGTATGGGATTTTGGTGAATTATTTCGGGGATGATGTGGTGGGGTTTGAAGATATATCGGATGCGGAGGAATGCTAGCGGGCAGTTTTGAGGCTACCTGAAAGTTGCCAGCCCAGATAAAACAGCACGGTATTAAATCGGGCATAACCGCTATATAATCAAATCATTTCCACACACGCCGAAACCGATTATGGATTTAACCAACCATTTCCTCATCGCCATGCCCGATATGCAGGATAATTTCTTTGCCGAGAGCGTGGTGTATGTTTGCTCCTATTCCGCCGAAGGCTGCATGGGCGTGATTATCAACAAGCCCTCGCCGCTGCCGTTGCGGCAGATTCTGTCTGCCCAGCAGCACGCCGAGCCGCAGCATTTGTTTGACGACTATATCTTCTTGGGCGGTCCGGTACAGGTGGATCGCGGGTTTGTGTTGCACAGCCCGGCGGGTAACTGGATGAGCAGCATCATCGTGGGCGATAACCTCGCGCTTACTTCCTCCGGCGACATCCTTCCCCACCTGCACGACGAACAAAGCGTGAAGCAGGCCATGCTGTTTATGGGCTACACCGGCTGGAGCGCCGGCCAGCTCGAGCGCGAGCTGGCAGAAAACAGCTGGCTCACCGTGCCGGCCAGCGAACACATCATATTCGGCATGCCGCACGAGCAGCGCTACCACGCCGCCATGTCGCTGCTCAACATCGCCCCCGAACAACTCATCCGAACCGGCGGCCATGCTTAATATCCCACACGGCACCACGCTGGCCTTTGATTTTGGCGAAACCCGCATCGGCGTGGCGCAGGGCGATGCCGAAGTGGGCATTGCCCACCCGCTGGCCACCGTCAGTGGCGAGGGCAACGACAAAAAATTTGCCGCCATCGCCGCCCTGGTGGCAGAATGGCGGCCGGTGCAATTCGTGGTGGGGCTGCCGTTTTCCACCGACGGCAGCGAACATGAAATGACCCGTTTGGCTCGCAAGTTCGGCCACCGACTCAATGGCCGCTTCGGCTTGCCCGTGTATTGGGCAGACGAGCGGCTCACCTCGCTCTATGCCGCCGAACTCCTCAACCAAACCGGCCTGCGCGGCCACAAACAAAAGTCCGTACTCGACCAAGTGGCCGCACAGGCGATTTTGCAGGGCTTCTTTGAAGGCGGCTGGGTGGAAGAATTTCACGGCTGATCGTATGAAGAAAGGCTACCTGAAAATGGGAATAAGGTTTCAGGTAGCCTTTTTGGCAACGGGCAAGCAGATTTTGGAAACATTGTGCGTTGCCCGCAGCTATCTGGTTGGATCTATCCACACTCCAATAAAAGGACGAAAACATGAAACTAAACATATGGCCGGCCATATTGGTGCTGTTGCCCGTGGTGGCTCTGGCCAAGCCTGCCCAGCGCGGTGAAGAAATCGTTTATTTCAGCACGCCGCCGGTAGGTTTTGAAATCGGGTATCGGGCTTCGCAAGGCGGGCAGACGATTGTGGAGCTGGTGCCGAGAGGGCAAACGGTGCAGAACTGGGAGCGGATGGTTACCCTGCAAACCTTCGCCGGCAACGCCCAATCGGTAAGCGATTTCCGCCGCGCGGTGTCGGACAGCTGGCGGAGCGCCTGCCCGGGAGGCAACACAATCAATCTGAGCGAAGGGCAGGAAAACGGCTATCCCTTCGCTTTTTGGCAAATGACCTGCGAACGCAACCCGCAAAGCGGCAGGCCGGAATATACTTGGATAAAAGCGATCCGGGGCGAACGTGCGCTTTATGTGGCGCAATACGCTTTCCGCCACTTGCCGAGCCGGGAGGAACTGACCGATGCGGCACGCCGTCTGCGCGGCATGTCGCTGTGCGATACGCGGCCGGGCAGGGCTCGCCAGCATCCTTGCGGCCGTCGTTAGGAGTATGCAAAAGGCTACCTGAAAGCTCACTATATCCTCTTTCAGCTAGCTTCTAAGCTGAATGCTGCCGCATTCTTAGCAGGCAGGGAACTGTCTGGTGTGGCAAAGTTGAACTACGGTGATGAGGTAAGAGTTGACTGAAGTTTTTCAGGTAGCCTGTGGGGGAAAGGGGCTACCTGAAAACATATGGGCTGCTTCTCGACAGTTCTAAAGCCAAACAGCAATCTGCCCCGATTACTCCGTTTCGTTATCATGCTTCCCGTTTGGATTTGCAGGTGTGCGGAAGCGCAACGACTGGGTGTAGAAACATTTTTGCCGTTGGAATCATTCAACCATTTGGCGTGTCGGCTGCTTTTGCTGCCGCAGTTTGAAAAAACGGGCGGGCTGGGTATAATCGCGTCCAATTAGTCGGGGTGCTGCTTTGGGCGGCTGAGAGGATACCCGTTGTACCTGATCCGGTTAGCACCGGCGTAGGGAACTATCAGGCAGAGGAATGCGGGCGGCGGGTGCTGTTCGGGTTGCTTTGCCCCATCCGGAACGGATGGGTGTCTTCTCTGCTTTGCTCTGCTCCCCCGGCTTGGTGTGCCGGGCTTTTTTGTGCGCATTTGATACGCGGCTCGGTGGAATAGTTTTTCACAATATAGAGGAAACAGTTTGATGGAACAGCAGGCAGATAAACTTTCGGTTACCGCTTCGGCGGTGATTTGGTTTGGGGCGGCGGTGTCGGTGGCGGAAATTCTCACCGGCATGCTGTTTGCGCCATTGGGTTGGCGCATGGGCCTTTTGGCAGTGGCTATTGGTCATGTGATCGGCGGGGTGCTGTTTTATCTGGCCGGGCTGATTGGGGCGCAAACGGGGCGCAGTGCGATGGAAACGGTACAGCTTTCCTTCGGCCGTCGCGGCTCGCTGCTGTTTTCGGCGGCCAACGTGGTGCAGCTGGTGGGCTGGACGGCGATTATGATTTTCACCGGGGCGCAGGCTGCGGCGGCGCTCACGGCGGGCTGGAGCGCCGCACAGATAGGGTGGAGCGTGATTATCGGTGTGCTGATTTTGCTGTGGCTGCGTATTGGAATGCGGAATTTCAGCAAAATCAATTTTGTGTCGATGGGCACGCTATTTGCGTTAACGCTGTGGCTGAGTGTTCAGGTAGCCTCCGGCGAACCGGCGGCAGCCGGGCAGGCAGATGCGGAGGCGATGAGTTTCGGGCTGGCGGTGGAGCTGGCGGCGGTGATGCCGCTGTCGTGGCTGCCGCTGGTGTCGGACTACACCCGCCGCGCAGCCAAGGCGCGGGCGGCCACGCTCTCGGCTACGCTGGCTTATTTCTGCACCAGCTCGTGGATGTATGCTATCGGGCTGGCGGCGGCACTGTTTGCCGGCCAGAGCGAAATCGCGCCGATGCTGCAATATGCCGGGCTGGGCGCGGCTGGGATTTTGGTGGTGGTGTTGTCTACGGTGAGCACGACGTTTTTGGATGCGTATTCGGCCGGGGTGAGCTTCCACAGCATCAGCAGCCGCTTTGGTGAAGTGGCGGTGGCGGCGGTGGTTACGCTGCTGGGCACGCTGCTGGCGCTGGTGTTTGATGTGAGCCGTTTTGAAGGATTTCTGTATTTTATCGGCTCGGTGTTTGCGCCGATGATTGCGGTGCAGATTGCGGATTATTTTGTGCTGAAACGCAAGCCGGCTTCGGGGGAAGTGGATTGGGTGAGCCTGGCCTTGTGGCTGGCGGGCTTTGTGTTCTACCGCCTGATGCTGCAATGGCAGCCGCCGCTGGGCACTACGCTGCCGGTGATTGCGGCCACGTTTGCGCTGACGCTGCTGGTGCGTAAGTTGCTGCCGGCGTCGGACGGGGCGGCAGTGCACGAAAGTTGAGTAGAACCAAGAGCAAAAGGCTACCTGAAAAAATTCAGGTAGCCTTTCGTTTTGTTGTAGATGGAGGAAAGTCTGTTCCCCACCATTTTTCAGGTAGCCGCTATCCGAAGGCTACCTGAAATTTTTGGCGGGTATCAGCCGTTAAACACGGGCAGGATATTGGCTCGGCTGAGGATTTGGGCGGCCACGTTGGCCAGGCCGAAGAGGAACACCCAAGCCATCAGCCATTTCCCGCCATATACGCGGTAGCCTTTGCCTTCGCCGAATTTTTTGCGGCAGGCGTAGAGCAGCAGGGCGGGCACGAATGCCGTCCATACGGTGGCGGCGAAGCCGACGTAGCTGATGGCGAGCACGAAGCCGGTGGGGAACAGCAGGCAGGCAACGAGCGGAGGCAGGAAGGTGAGGGCGGCGGCTTTGCTGCGGCCGGCGCGGCTGGTACCGAAGCCGAACAGGTCGGTGAGGTAGTCGAGCAGGCCGAGGGTTACGCCGAGGAAGGAGGAGGCGATGGCCATGTAGGAAAACAGGGAGAGCACGCGCACCAGCCCGCTGCCGGCCACTTGGGAGAGGGCGGCGAGCAGGGCGGCCACGTTGTCTTGCGCGGCAATCACGGGGCCGAACTGGCTACGCGGCAGGTTGCCTTGCACGGCGAACTGCCAGAGGGCGTAGATCACCAGCGCCACCAAGGTGCCGAGCCAGAGCGAGCGGGCCACTTTTTTGGCGTCGCCCCGGAAGTAGTCGAACAGGCCGGACACGTTGCCGTGGAAGCCGAAGGAGGCGAGGCAGACGGGCAGGGCGGTGCCGAGGTAGATCCAGTAGCTGCCGTTTCCGCTGTCGGCGGTATCGAACAATACGGCGGGCTGGGCGGAAAGGAGCAGGCCGCCGTTGGCCCAGAGGAAGGTCATAATCATGCCGCCGATGAGAATGGTGGTGCCGCGGTCTACCCAAAAGGTGGACCACCATACGCAACCGGCGAAGATGAGGGCAAACACGATCTGCCCCACCCATAGCGGCGCTTGGAGGGCTTGGGCGGTAAGGTTGCCACCGGTGAAGATGTAGGCATAGGTGAGCAGATAGAGCACAAAGGCCACGGAGAGACCGGTGATGATGCTCCAGCCGCGGCCGAGCAGGTCTTTAACGATGGTGTCGAAGTTGGCGCCGGGCGGGTAGTGGGTGGTGGCTTCGAGAATCATCAGGCCACTGGAGAGCATGGAAAACCAGGTGTAGAGCAGCACGATGAGCGAGCCGATAAACCAGATGCCGGCAGTGGCGGTGGGGTTGGCGAGCATACCGGCGCCGATTACAGTGCCGGCGATAATCATGGCGCCGCCGAGTACGGAGGGTTTTTGATTCATGGTGATGTGGGTATGGAGTGGTTTTCGGTATGGTTAAAGCACTGCATTGCTTCCTACTGCGTTGGCTTGCCTTGCTGTCTGTGGCTCACCGCCCTGTAGGAACAAATCATTGCTTCCGCCACACCCTGGGGCAGGAAAATAAAACGGCCGCCCAAATCTGCAGCGGCCGGAGGCGGAATTATACAGGGCAGGGGCTTGGCTTGACTATATGGTTTGCGATTTTTGTGCGCCGAGGTTTTGGCATATTCTCACGTTATTGCTTATTTAATGGCGTTTAGTTTTTAATATGCGGTTTTGTTGTCATGTTGTTGCTTGGATGGTGTCTGGCGGGCAGATTATACTGTTTGAGCCAGAGGCTACCTGAAAATAAATTGTTAGCTTTGCGGGAACGGGCAAAGCTCGTTGGAACTTGGTTGAAGCCTTATGTTTTCAGGTAGCCTGTGGTGCGCAACAAGTAACTTGCTACCCACGCGGCAACTGTGATTGGCTTGGTGATGCCGCATATATTTCGACTAGAGAAAAAGGCTACCTGAAAATGCCGGATAGGGTTTTCAGGTAGCCTTTTCAATCAGGCAGAGAGATTGGTTTAGAACAGGGCGTCAATCTCTGGCGAGGGTGCTGCACCACCACCGCCGTTTTGCGGCGGTACCGGCTCTACCGCGGTTTCTTCCGGAATCACCGGATCGCCGCCTGCGGCTTGGATATCTTCAGCATCAGGAGTGGCGCCACGGTTGTCGATAGCCAGGCGCGGGCTGGTGCTCTGCTGCTCTTGCAGGAAGTATTCGCCGCCATTGCGGACAATCTTCGCTGGCATCGGCATGCCTTTTTGCGGCACGCCTTGGAGCGCATAGCGCATGTATTCCACCCACACCGGCAAGGCAATCGTGCCGCCGAAACCGGCGCGGCCCATGCTGCGCGGTTTGTCGAAACCGATATACACCACGCCCACCAAGTCGGGATTGAAACCGGCAAACCAGGCGTCTTTGTTTTCGTTGGTGGTACCTGTTTTACCGGCAATATCGCGTCGACCCAGCGCGTTGGCACGGGCACCGGTGCCTCGGCGCACCACGTCTTGCATGATGGTGTACATGATGTAGGCGTTGCGTGGATCGATAACCTGCGGCGCGCTTTCACCGGCCACCAAGGGTTTCATTTGGGCACGCAAACGGCCTTGATTATCTTCAATCCGGTCAATCACATAGGGCGATACTTTATAGCCGCCGTTAGCAAATACGGCATAGGCCTGCGCCATTTGCAGCGGGGTGGTTACGCCACTGCCCAAGGCCATAGACAGTGAATCGGGAATCTGGCGGGCATTAAAGCCGAAACGCTGTACGTATTGATGCACTTCGTGCACACCTAGTGCCATCACGATACGGATGGAAACCATATTTTTAGATGCAGTAAGCGCCTGGCGCAGGGTGATGAAGCCGGAGTAGCGGCCATCGGAGTTTTTCGGGCGCCACGGACGGCCGCCGCTACCCATGCCGGGCAATTCGATCGGGGCATCGTTGATGGTGGTGGCGGCAGTCATGCCTTTAGCCAAGGCAGCGGAGTACACGAAGGGCTTGAAGGTAGACCCGGGCTGGCGTTCTGCTTGAGTGGCACGGTTGAAGCTCTTACTATGGAAGTCGAAACCGCCCACCAAGGCGCGGATAGCGCCGGTTTTGCTGTCTAATGCCACAAATGCGCCTTGCAGCTCGGGCATTTGGCTGATCTGCCAACCACGATCAAGTTTGCGCACGCGGATAACCGCACCGGGGCGGATGGCATTGTCTTTGCCATTGTTGATAGTACGCGCTACATAGTTGAGAGCGTTGCCGCTGATTTTGATGCGGTTGCCGCCTTGTGTGTAGGCTTCAATCGAAGAGCGGCTGGCCTGCAACACCACGGCCGGTTGTAGGCCGTCTACGGTGTAAACCGTATCTAGATATTGATCCAAGTTTTCATCTAAGGCATCGGCTTCTATCGTTTTTAAATCGATAAAGGCTTCTGCACCACGATAAGCACCCAGTCCGAATCCTTTCAGGGCACGACGTAGGGCTAGGGTGGCCACTCTTTGGCTTTCTGAGCTAACGGTGGTATACACACGGAAGCCTTGAGTATAGGCATCTTCGCCGTATCGGTCGTACATTTCTTGGCGAACCATTTCAGCTACATATAGAGAGTTTTGGTCAATCTCTACCTGTTGGCGTCGGTAATGCAATTCTTCAGCCAGCGCTTGGTCACGTTCGGCAGGCGTAATCATCTTTTCTTCAACCATGTTATTGAGAATATAACGCTGGCGCAAACGGGCACGTTCGGGGTTCACGATCGGGTTGAAAGAAGAGGGCGCTTTAGGTAGGCCGGCCAGGATGGTGGCTTCGGCCAAAGTCAGCTCTTTAACTGGCTTATTGAAGTAAATCTGCGAAGCGGCAGCAAAGCCGTAGGCGCGCTGGCCCAAGTAGATTTGGTTGAAATATAGCTCCAAAATCTGTTGTTTGCTTAGCGATTGCTCAATTTTGTAGGCCAATAATGCCTCATTGAATTTACGGCGGTAGCTGCGCTCGTTGGTGAGGTAAAAGTTGCGGGCTACCTGTTGGGTAATGGTACTGGCGCCAGATTGCACACCGCCGGCACGGAAGTTGCCAATCAGAGCACGAGCCACGCCAGTAACGTCTACCCCCCAGTGTTGGTAGAAGCGTTTATCTTCTGCGGCAATAACGGCATTGATTAATACCGGCGGAAATTCGTCAATTTTGGTAAACGCGCGACGCTCTTCGCCATACATACCGATGAGTTTGCCGTCTGATGAATAAATGGTCAGCGGCATCCTGGGTTGATAATTAGTTACCGTCTCTAAGCTGGGGAGTTTTGGATAAGTTACCAAAACTGCAATAGCCAGCAGTCCGATGCCGAATAAGGCCAGCCCCAACAGTAATCCAAAGACAGTTTTAAATATTTTTCTAAACATAGTTACAAATTTTTCTATCAATAAGTACTTTGACTAAAGTAAACTATACCTTAATTTATGCAAGAAAACGCAAAACCTGATATAAATTTACCTGTGACCATTCAACCGGTCTTTTAAAGGGAGGCTTAAAGATGCGAATATCAAAAAAACCAAGAAAATCAAAACAAAAGACAAAAATGTCTTTTGGCAGCAAAGGCTGCTTGGGCGTGGATATTACGCCAACTGCCATTAATATGGTACATCTTGCCGGCAGTGTTCCGGGTAATCTTCGGTTGGAAAATTACGCCATCCAGCCTCTACCTAAAGGCGTTATTATAAACGGCAACATCGAAGATCATGACCAACTCGTGTCATATTTACAACAAGCTTACCAACAGCTTGGTAGTAGTTGCAAGAATGTAACAGCAGCTTTACCACAGGCTTTAACTAACATACAAACGATTACTTATGATGCCCGTAGTTCTGATTTGCCGGTAGACGAGTTCGTTGAGCTGGAAGCCAGTCAAACCATCGGTTCTGATAATCTGAGCTATGATTTCCAAGTTACTGCCGAATTGCAAAACGGCAATGTACAGGAAATTGTAATGGCTGCTGCTAAACGTGATGATGTGGATCTGCGCACAGATTTGTTCGCAGATGCTGATATTCCATTATCGCAGTTGGATGTGGATACTTTTGCTGTTGTAAACGCGTTCTCTGTATGGATTGATCAATTCGCTCCCGATTTGGAGCATCAAAAACTGGCTATCTTCCATGTAGATGAAGATCAGACTAAAGCTTTAATTCTCCAAAATGGCAATATTGTATATAAACAAGAAACCAATTTTGGTAACAAACAGCTAACTCATAACATCCAACGCCAATATAAATTGAGTGAGGATGATGCATGGAGTATGCGTTTCAAAAGCAATAAGCCTGCAGATTTTCAAGGTGCTGTGGCCGATCACTTTAATAGCCAGCTTACTCAAGAAATTCAAAGGGTTCTGCAATTCTATTACACCACGGTTAGCAGTGATTACCAAGACAGTGTTAAGCACATCTTAATTTCTGGATGTCCGTTTATGCAGCCTTTCGGTCTTGCAAAAAGCGTGTACGCTCAAACCAATATTTCTACTCAACAAGTGGAGCCTATTGCCAGTACGCAAGGTGGTAAACAAGCCGAAACTTCGAAATTCAATTTAGAATCCGGGCAACTGACCGTTGCATTTGGATTGGCTGTAAGAGGATTGTAAAATGATTCCATTAATTCAACTAAATATGCTCCCCTATCGTGAGGAGCAGGATAAACAGAAAAAAGCACAGTTTACCAGGCTGATGGTGTTCTCTGGTTTGGTTGGTGTTGGTTTGCTGGTGCTGACTTATGTGTCACTTAGTGGCATGATTCTGAACCAAGAGTCTCGCAATCAGCAATTAACTGATGGTATTGCGCAACTGGATATCCAGATCAAAGAGGTGGAAACCTTGGAGGCTGAAAAACGGGACTTCTTAGCTCGAAAAGCAAAAGTGGAAGAGCTGGAAAATAAACGTTTTGAAGCAGCTAGGATGATTGACTCCTTGAATACCGTTGCACCTGAAGGTGTCTATCTAACAGGAATTAAGGCAAAAGATGTCAGCACTTATACTCTGTCTGGTAAGGCTACTAGTGATAGCAAAATTGCTGATTTTATGCGCGTGATTCCAAGTACCAATGTGTTTGGTCAGCCTTCATTGGATAGCATCAATAAAGTAGAGTCGGTACAAGAGTTTGAATTAACTGTAGCTGTTTCTGCCTCTGTGCCGATGAGTAGTGATTCTGCAAATATTGCTCCTGTTGTAATGCCGTCAGAGTCTGCTTCTGCTACTGGCAATATTTCTGCATCAGTACCCAATACGCCTGTAGCACCTGCGTCATCTGCTACAGCCACTTCCTCCCCCGCGAATTAATGGAAGGATGAAATCATGGCACAAAAAATTGATCTTAATACCTTATATAAACAGAACAAGTTAGTTCAGCTTGGTGCTGGTATCGTTATTGTTCTTCTCCTTTTGGTTGCAGGCTACTTTGCTGTGTTTAAAGGGCAATGGGAAGAGTTCGAAGCTTTGCAGCAAAAAGAAGAACAATTGAAGCAGGACTATCAGAGTAAAGCGGATCAAGCCGCTAATCTGCCGGTTTTGAAGGATGAGTTGGAGAAAATTCGTACTGCATTTAATGTACTATTAAAACAGCTGCCAACGGATGCAGAAATCCCAAATTTGATTCAGGAGCTGCACCAAGCTGGTGCTAAAAACAGTATGCGTATGAATAGCGTGAAGCCTCTGCCACCAGTAGATCTGGATAACGTACAACAATTGCCTTATGAAATTTCCATTTCAGGAAATTATGAGCAAATTGCACAATTTATACGAGATGTAGGTCGTCTGTCCCGTATCGTAACCTTAGATAAGATCAATCTTGTTCCTGCAGATGCAAAAGATAGTAATGGCACTCTCACCTTAACTGCTAATGCGAATACTTATAAGGCGTTGGCTCAGAGTGAAGTAGTTGCTGCTTCAGCTGCATCACAAGCTGAATGATAAGACTGGTTCTTTATAAAGGATTTTATAATGAAGAAAAATATACTATGGTGTTCAGCAGTTCTTTTGCTGACAGCCTGTTCTTTGACAGAGGGTGATTTACAGCAGTGGATGGATAATGCCCAGGCAGAAGCAAGAAGTAAGGTGCGCCAACCACAGATACCGACTATTTCAAAGTCTCCTGAGTATGTAGACCCTGTAATTAATGGATTGAATATATTTGATCCTAAACGGCTGCGTGTGAACCAACAATCAGGTATTAATGCTCCGAACCCGGATAGGCCGAAAGAAATTCTGGAGAACTTTAGTTTAGAAAGCTTGCGTTATGTGGGTTCCATTAAACGAGGTGGTCAGATTTCTGCCTTCGTTGAAGCTGGTGGGCATACCTACACAGTACGCGTTGGCAATTATCTTGGCCAAAACTATGGGCAAATTACAGCTATTACTCCGGATAAGTTGATCTTATCGGAAGTAACTGAAGACAGCTATGGTGCATGGCAACGTCGAACAGCGGAGTTGGAGTTAAATACTTCAGACGCTTCTAACCAATCAAAATCTAATTAAACTTACCAAGGGATTTACGCTATGAAAATCAAAAAACTGCAATATCTAACCGCTTTAGGTATGAGCTTAGCCATGCAAGGCGTACTGGCTGGTAATATTACAGATATTAATGTTTCTGCTTTGCCGAATAATCAAAAAGTGATCAAAATTCGTTTTGATCGCGATATGCTGAAACCTAGCGGTTTTATTACTACTACACCTGCTCGTATTGCTTTGGATTTCCCGAATACTGGTGTCAGCCTTAGTCAGCCAGTACTTCAATATAACGACTCATTGCTTAGCCAAATCGCGGTTGCTCAGGATAGTAGTAAGACTCGTGTTTTGCTCAATTTGAATAGACCTGGGCAATATAATGCTGAAATCAGAGGTAATGAAGTTTGGATTTATTTGAACGAGACAGGTCAGGCATCCTCTTCGGCTGTAAGAGCCACAGCTCCTAGCAACCAAATCCAACAAGAGTCTCTTGGCGTAACTGAGAGCAGGGCTACTGCAGGTCAAAATGCTCTTGGTAGTAATACTGCAAATGTAGCTGTTGATTTCCACAAAAGTGCAAATAATTCCGGTGTGATTGAAATTAATACTGCTGGCTATCGCGGTACTCCTGAAGTTAAACAGCGTGCTAATAACTTGGTTATTTTACTGAAAAATAACCAACTGCCGATTGCTGCGCAGCGCAATTTGGATGTAACTGATTTCAGTACCCCAGTTCGCACCATCAGCTTGCGCCGCTTGGGTAACGATACAGAGATTACTATCAAAAATCAGGGTGGCTGGGAGCACAAAGTTAACCAATCTGCTGGTAGGTATACTATTACAGTTTCTCCTAAATCTACAGTAGCTGAAGATGGTATTAACCGTAATCGCAACCGTAATTTTACCGGTAAACGTGTTTCTTTAGACTTCCAAGACGTAGATGTGCGTACTATTCTGCAGATCTTAGCTAAAGAATCTAATATGAATATTGTGGCCAGTGACAGTGTTTCTGGCAAAATGACCTTATCATTAAAAGATGTGCCTTGGGATCAGGCCCTAGATCTGGTAATGCAGTCACGAGGGTTAGAATCGCGTCGTAACGGTAATATTATCCGTGTTGCTCCGGCGGAAGAGTTCCGTAAAATTGATGTTGAGACTCTGGAAAATGCTAAGCGTATTGAAGAACTCGGTCCTTTAGTATCTCGTACGTTCCAGTTGAAATACAAAGATGTCAATGAATTCCGTAAAATTTTGAATATTAGTGATACGGGTAGTTCAGGTGGTAGTGGCAACAATAATAATACTTTGTTGAGTAGTCGGGGGTCAGCTGTAATTGATCCAGCTACAAACACATTGATTATTAAGGATAATCAGAATGTTATTAAAGAGTTTGAACGATTAATTGAACAATTGGACGTTCCTGCTCGCCAAGTGATGATTGAGGCTCGAATTGTTGAAGCTAATGATGGTTTCTCCCGTGCCTTGGGGGTGAAGTTTGGTTACAACAAAACTTCTGGCTCAACTAGAATTGGTAGTGGCTTAGGTAGCGGTGGCGCTAACGGGAATACGTTCTCTATTGCACCGAACGTGAACTTACCGGCTATATCAGCAACCTCTTCTATCACTATAGTTCGGGCATTATCTTCTGGTGCTTTGGGATTAGAGTTAACCGCTATGCAGGAACAAAACCGCGGTAAGATTATTTCTAGCCCGCGCGTGCTGACTCAAGACCGCAAAGAAGCCACCATCAAGGCTGGTCGCGAGATTCCTTACCAAGAAGCTTCTTCCAGTGGTGCTACTAGTACCAGCTTCAAAGAAGCGGTGTTAGGGTTGACTGTTACCCCGCAAATCACGCCTGATGGTAACGTGATTATGGATATCAAGCTGAATAAAGACTCAGTGGATGAAAACTGTAGCGTACTGGGTACTCCGTGTATTAACACTAAAGAGCTGGTTACCCGTGCGATGGTGGAGGATGGTGGTACCATCATCTTGGGTGGTATCTATGAGGAAGAGAACTCTAATTCCCAATATAAGGTACCGCTGCTGGGTGATATTCCGGTTGTTGGCAACTTGTTCCGTGGTACTAGACGTAATAACAGCAAAAACGAATTGCTGATCTTCATCACCCCGCGTATCATGGGCAGTGAAGGTAACGTTCTGCGCTACTAAGCCACACTTTGCCGATTGATTCGGTTACAATGCCTGCCATGGATACCATGGCAGGCAATATTTTTTTTATCGGATTGATGGGTGCGGGCAAAACCACTCATGGCAAGCAGTTGGCAGCGTTGTTACAACGCGATTTTATTGATAGCGACCAACTGATTTGCCAACGCACCGGCGTTTCTATCGCCACTATTTTCGAGCTGGAAGGGGAGGGTGGTTTTCGCAAGCGCGAAGCTGCCATTATTGACGAACTGACCCGTCGACATCCCATTATCCTCGCTACCGGTGGAGGAGCTGTCTTGTCTCCCGATAATCGCCATTGTTTGCATACCCGAGGCACGGTGATCTATCTGCATGCAACCCCTGAAATCCTATACCGGCGCATCCAATATGATAAGAACCGTCCTTTGCTTCAGGTAGCTAATCCACTCGATAAGCTGCAAACACTCTACCAACAGCGCGATCCGCTTTACCGCGAAACAGCCCATCTCGTGTTTAATATTCCGCCGCAGCACTCCTGCCCGCAAATTACCAAGCAGCTATTGCAGCTGATTCAACAACATCAACATAGCCAAGAAAACCGATAATGCAAACCCTGCACGTCCATACCCCCGGCCACAGCTATCCTATCTACATTGGCTCTCGCTTGCTCGATAATTTAGCCGAACATATCCGCCCGCATATCAGTGGTAAAGCCGTTATCATCAGTAATCAAACTGTTGCCCCGCTTTACCTTAATCCCGTTCAAGTAGCCTGCCAACAACTCGGCATTAGCGTTTGCGACATCATCCTGCCCGACGGCGAACAATACAAAAATAATAAATCTCTCCAGCAAATCTACACTGGCCTGTTGCAGCATCATGCCGATCGACGCACCACCATCCTTGCTCTCGGCGGTGGCGTAATCGGCGATCTTGCCGGCTTTGCTGCCGCCACCTATCAGCGTGGCATCCCCTTCATTCAAATTCCCACCACCCTGCTCAGCCAAGTCGATTCATCCGTGGGGGGGAAAACCGGTATCAACCATCCACTCGGCAAAAACATGATCGGCGCGTTTTACCAGCCCCAAGTCGTCATTGCCGATACTGCTACTCTGCAAACCCTTCCTCCGCGTGAATTTTCCGCGGGGCTTGCCGAAGTCATCAAATACGCCTTGCTCGGCGACATTGATTTTCTCGCTAGGCTCGAACAAACCATGTCCAGCATTATGCAGCAAGAGCAAACCGCTCTCGCCGATACTATCCGCCACTGCTGCCAAATGAAGGCACACATCGTTGAGCAGGACGAAAAAGAGCAGGGCATCCGCGCCCTCCTTAACCTCGGCCACACCTTCGGCCATGCCATCGAAACCCAAATGGGCTACGGCAACTGGCTGCACGGTGAAGCTGTAGCCGCCGGTATGGTGCTCGCCGCCCGCCTGTCCGAGCGCAAAGGCTACCTGAAAACCGCCGACACCGAACGCATCATCCGCCTGCTGCAAGCCGCACGATTGCCCGTTGCACCGCCAGAGTTTGCGGTCGATACCTGGCTTGCCCACATGCAGCACGACAAAAAAAATCAAGCCGGCCAAATCCATCTTGTTATTCTTAAACAGCTTGGCCTAGCCGCAGTGGAAGCTGGCTTCAGCCGTGAAGACATGGCAGCCTTGCTACAAAGCATCTGATTGCCCGTTGCAAGCTGGTTGGCTAATTGATCAAGTTGATACAGCAATACAGGTCGATGCCATATTGGGAATAAAAATCTTAGTTTTGCAGAAACTCGCCTTTTTGTGGAAATCTTACTTTCAGGTAGCCTCTTATGCAGCAGGCTACCTGAAAATTATTTTGGCTATTGGGCATGGTTTAAGTTTAAGGTTTGCTAAAAAATAAGGCTTTGTCTTTGATAATGATCCAGAAAATGAATATGAGCAGAAGGCCGGTTTGGATGATTTTGCTATCGGGATGGGTGGCGAAAATTTCGTTGCCGAGGTTGGCAGATAGGTGGAACAACACGGCAATCAGGATACTGCAGCCGCTTTTCAAATACAGCCAGTTGGAAAGCAACACGAATACAATCATGCTGAACACAAAATTAGCGGTATATAGTGCGCCTTCAGCTACTACTTGGCTGTGGTAGTAGCCCTGAATAAAGGCCAGCGGCAGATGCCACAGCGCCCAATATACGGTAAAGATCATGGAGGCGGTGAACATACTGAATCAGCTCAATAATGCATCGGTGCCATAGCTGTGCCAGGCCAGTTCTTCAATGATGGCTGCAGAAATGAGGAGGAACCACGGCGAGACCATAGCTGAGCTAAATGAGGGGTTGCCGGAGATGTGGAATTACGCCATGCTGTGCCAAACAGCAGGGAGATAAATTGTGCCAATATCAAGGTAAATGGTAGGAGCAGAAGGGTGCACAGCAGATAGCATTTGGGAAAACCGCCCAGCTTCAGCAGCCGGTTGGCAGCATCGGAACGCAAGCCGGGATTGCTTCGCAGCAGCCATAGCGCCAGCAACATTGGCGATACCAGCCCGATTATGCTTAAACCGGTTTGTATGTATAGCATAGTTTTTGAAGACTGATGATGGCTGATATAGGCGGCGGTGAACCACAACAGCCAGGGAATGAGCAGGGAAAGGGAGAAGAAGGTGAGGAGGCGGTAGGTTTGTTGTATGATGGTTTGGTGTTTGCTATGTTGGAAAAATTTTCAGGTAGCCTTCTGTGGTGGGAAGGCTACCTGAAAATATTATTCCACTTACTTAACAATTTCCACCGGGCCGTGGTCGTCGCAGTGGTCGCCGTGTTGGTGGTGCAGACGGCCGTTTACGATGTAGTCGATGTGATCGCCGTGCGGTACGGCTTCGTGGCCACAGCCTTCGCCGTGAACATGGCCGGCACAGGTTTGCACGGGGTGGCAGCCGTCGGGGTTGGTGGCGTTTACATCGAGGCTGTGCTCGTCGTAGTGGCCGTTGTGCTCGTGGTGCAGGTGGCCGTCATGGATGTAGTCGATGTGGTCGCCGTGTTTGATCGCGGTATGGCCGCAGCCTTCGCCGTGAACGTGTTGGTGGTTGGCATGGGTATGGCAGTTGCTCATTTTGTTTCCTTTCATAAGGGTGTGTTTATAGATGGGGTAATGATAGCGGAAACAGATGTCGGTTGCAAGTAATTTGTTGATTTATATGAATTTATAATTCAGTATAACGTAACGGGGTAGGGTATAACATTGGCGAGTGCGGCTGAGTTTGTTTGTGTTGAATCGAAAAATTTTCAGGTAGCCTGCTGGGAAAGGCTACCTGAAAAAATATTGTGCGGCTTACTCAGGCTTTGGTCAAGGCGGCTTTGAGCTGTTTGAGGGTGTGCCAGGCTTGGGCTTTGAGTTCGGGCTGGCGTAGAAGGATGGCGGGGTGGGGGACGGTGAAGGTCGGGGTGTGGCCGATGAGTTGTTCGAGCAGCCAGCGGCGGGCGGGGTCGTAGAAGCTGTTGCCGAGCAGGAGAACGGCTTGGGGTTGCACCCAGGTGAATTCTTGGCGGATAAAGGCGGCGCAGCGCACCTGTTCTTCGGGGGTGGTTTTGAGGGCGATGCGCGGTGTGCAGCGCAGCCAGGCGGTGCGGAAAACTTGTTCGGGCGCCAAGCCGATGGCGGCGAGCATGTTGTCGAGCAAGCGGCCGTGCCGCCCGCTGATGAGCCGACCGGCTTCGTCGTCGCTGGGGGCGGGGTTGAGGCTGATCACCATGAGGCGGGCGGGCATGGCGCCGTAGCTGCTGAGGGCTTGTTTGCGCTGGCTGTGCAGGGAACAGGCGGCACAGGCGGCGGCCTGCCGTTGCAATTCTTCGGGACTGGCGAAGGCGGTGTGGGGCAGTACCGCCCACAGCCGTTGCACGGCGGCGAGCGGGTCGCTTTCGTTTTCGGCCGGCGCGGGGGCGGGCTGGAAAGGCTGGGGGGCGGCGATGGCGGCCAGCACGTCGGCACGGTGACCTTGCGGGGGCGGCACGGGACGGGCGGCAGCTTGGTTGGGCGCAGGGGTGCGGTTTGGATGTTGCTGAAGTCCGCCGGCCTCGATTTGACGAAGTTCACCTCGTTCACTTTCAGGTAGCCTAGGTTGGGCTGCGGGGGTGATGGAGTGGGGCAGGTTGGGTTGAAGCGCGTTGTGCCCGCTTGGGCGGGGTTCGCTTTGTCTGTTTTCAGGTAGCCTTTGCGATTCGGGGCGGGTGTTTTCGGCAATGCGGGCGCTGCGTTTGAGCCACATGGGGCCGAGGCCGAGGGCTTCGTGCAGGCGGGGATAGCGGCTGTTCAGCATGGTTTCTCCATCAGCAGGGCATCTTCACGGCTGCCGTCCGGGCAGGGGTAGTAGCCGGGGCGGCTGCCGCAGGGGATGAAGCCGTGTTGTTGATACAGGGCGATGGCGGCGCGGTTGCTGTGGCGCACTTCGAGGAAGATGCGGCGGATTTTTTTGGCATCGGCCTGTTTGAATAGGTGATCAAGCAGCAGGCTGGCCACGCCTTGGCGGCGGTAGTCAGGGGTGGTGTCGATGAGATGCAGCTCGGCTTCGTCGAGGATGGTTTGCCATACGATGAGCCCGGCCAGCTCGCGGCCTTGTTCGGCCAGCAGCACGGTTTCGTTGGCATGGCCGATGCAGGCGGCGAATTGCTTTTCCGACCAAGGGGAGGGATTGCATTGCGCATCGAGCGCGGCCAGGGCAGCGCTGTCGCCTGGGCGGGCGAGGCGGATGATCATGCCGCTCCTTTGCGCGCGGCCTGTTCGGCTGCGGTGAGGGCGACTTTGTTGCGCACGTAGAGCAGTTCGGCCTCGGCAGCGGAAACGGCGGGATAGCGGCCGGAGGCGGCCAGCGCCAAGTAGTGCTCGGCGGTGGGCATATCAGAACAGCCTGGGAAGGGCGGGGGCTCGGGCAGGGCAAAAGCGTTGCCGATGCCGCTGATGCTGCTAGGGTTGAGGCTACCTGAAAGGTTTTCAGGTAGCCTGATTTCATCAGCTTTGCCCACTTGGTAGTCGCTCAGGCGTTGTTGGGTTTGGGTGTTGAACCAGGCATAGAACACTTCGCCCATGCGCGCGTCGGTGGCAGCCAGCACGGCAGCTTGGCCGGGGCAGAGCGAAGCGACTGCATCGAGGCAGGGCACGGGAATGAGCGGAATGCCAAACGGCGCAGCCAAGCCTTGTGCCACACCGGCGCCGATGCGCAGACCGGTAAATGCGCCCGGGCCTTGGGCATAGGTGATGGCGGCCAGTTCGCGCACAGTCAGCCCGGCTTCGTCCAGCAGGGTGGCAATCTGCGGCAGGATGAGTTCAGACTGCCGGTTGCCGGTCTCCTGATGGAATAGACTGGTATGGCCGTTGTGCCGCAGCGCCAACGACAACCACTGGGTGGAGGTGTCGATGGCGAGCAGCGGCTGTTCGGCAAAAATGGTGTGGCTCATGCTATGTAGCTTCAGTCTGCTGCCACGATTTTGGACAGATTGCGTACCAGCGCGGAGAGCATAGACAAGTCGGTCGGTTCGTAGTGCTGCATGTCGGCAATCTGGCTGCGTGCTGCAGCAATTTCGGCGGCAGCACGGCTGTTGCTACCGGCCTGCAGGAAGTCGCGCGTGAACGCCAAATGGATGTTGGTGGCGTCTTCATACATGGCCAAACCGGCTTGCGACTGCCATTGGTTGTCGCTCGGCAGCTTGGCGATGGCGCGGTAGATCCAGCTCATGTTCAGTTTTTCGGAGAGCATGAAGTAGGCCTTGGCAACGGTGGCGATTGGCTTGCCGATTTTGGCGGCCAAATCCACTACGGCCAACACATTGGCGGCAAAGGGCAGACGCGCGAGCATGGCCACATCCTGCTGGCTGAGCACATCGTAGCTACTGAGCCAGGTTTCGCGTTCGGCGATACTGGGGTGCTCTTCGGCCTGAATGCGCTCCGGCAGTTGCTGCATGAACTCAGTAGTAGGAGCGCGATAGTGGCTGATGAGGCTGCCGATGTTGTCGAAGGGGCGTTTGCTGCGCAGCAGCTGGCCGGCTACATGGCCGATAAGGTCGGCAATGTCGGCGCACAGGCGCATTTGTGCTTCGGCAGGCAGGCGGTTGTCGAGCGCCTGCACGGCTTGGAAACGGGCTTCGCCGTCGAGCAGGATGTCGGCCACCCAGTAGGCGCGCACCACATCGGCCACGGAAGCTTGGTTTTCTTCGCTGCAACGTTGGATGAAGTACATACCCATGCGGTTGATGACGCGGTTAGCCAGCTGGTTGGCGATGATTTCGCGCCGCAGATAGTGCTGCTGCATTTCGCTGCCGTATTGCTGCTGGAGCGGGGCAGGGAAATAGCGGATAAGCGCGGGCAGGAAGTTGGGATCGTCGGGAAGGTCGCTGCCCAAGAGGTTGTCTTGGCAGTGCATTTTGCTGTAGGACAGCAATACTGCAATTTCCGGGTTGCTCAGGCCTTTGCCAGCTTCATCGCGGCGGTTGATTTCGGCTTCATCCGGCAGGAATTCCACAGTGCGGTCGAGGCTGGCGTTTTCTTCCAGATAACGGATGAGCGAGGCAGCGGTTTTCAGGTAGCCTGCCGGGTTGAGCTGGGCAACGGAGAGGGCTTGGGTTTGCAGATAGTTGTCTTGCAACACCAGTTGCGCCACTTCGCCGGTCATATCACGGAGCAATTCGTCGCGTTCTTCCAGCGTTAGGCGTTCGGCGCGCACAGCTTCGCCGAGCAGGATTTTGATGTTTACTTCGTGGTCGGAGCAGTCTACACCGGCGGAGTTGTCGATGGCGTCGGTGCAGCAGCGGCCGCCGTTTTGCCAGTATTCGATACGGCCCAGCTGGGTGGCGCCGAGGTTGCCGCCTTCGCCCAACACTTTGGCGCGCATTTCGCCGCCGTTCACGCGCACTTCGTCGTTGGCTTTATCGCGCACGTCGGCATGGCTTTCGGAAGCGGCTTTGATGTAGGTGCCGATACCGCCGTTGTAGATTAGTTCCACGTCGGCTTTGAGCAGCTCGCGGATGAGCTCGTTGGGGGTGAGGTTGTCGGCTTCGATGCCGAGCCAGGCTTTCACTTCGGGCGTGATGGCAATGGATTTGGCGCTGCGTTCATACACGCCGCCACCCTGCGAAATCTGCGCACGGCTGTATTTTTCCCAACCGCCGCCGCTTTGGAACAGGCGTTTGCGCTCTTCAAAGCTCTTGGCAGCACTGGGGTTCGGATCGATGAAGATGTGGCGGTGGTTGAAGGCGGCTTTGAGCAGGATATGCTCGGACAGCAGCATGCCGTTGCCGAATACGTCGCCGCCCATGTCGCCGATGCCGATTACGGTGAAGTCTTCGTTTTGGATGTCTTTACCCAAATGGCGGAAATGGCGTTTTACCGATTCCCACGCACCGCGTGCGGTGATGCCCATGCCTTTGTGGTCGTAGCCGGCGCTGCCGCCGGAGGCGAAAGCGTCGTCCAGCCAGAAGCCGTGTTCGGTGGAGAGGGCGTTGGCGGTGTCGGAGAAGGAGGCGGTGCCTTTGTCGGCAGCCACTACCAAATAGGGATCATCGCCGTCACGGCGGTGTACTTGCGGCGGCGGCTCGATGCCTTCGGCGGTGCGGTTGTCGGTGAGGTCGAGCAGGGCGTTGATGAATATCTGATAGCAGGCGATGCCTTCTTTCAGGTAGCCTTCGTGGTCGGTAGCGGCATCGGGCAGTTGTTTGCACACGAAACCGCCTTTGGAGCCACCGGGCACGATCACGGCGTTTTTCACCATTTGTGCTTTCACCAAGCCCAGCACTTCGGTGCGGAAATCGTCGAAACGGTCGGACCAGCGCAGGCCGCCGCGCGCCACTTTGCTGCCGCGCAGGTGGGTGCCTTCCACGCGCGGGCTGTACACCCAAATTTCAAACAGCGGGAGCGGCTTGGGCAGGAAGGGGATGTCTTTGGATTTGATTTTCAGGCTGATTTCGGATTTCAGGCCGCCTTCTTTATCGGTTTGCCAGAAGTTGGTGCGGCACACGGCCAAAATCACGGAGCGGAAGGCATTGATGATGCGTTCTTCGTCCAGTGAGGGCACGTCGGCCAAGAGGCCGGTGAGTTCGCTGTTAATCATCAGCGCACGGTTATCGTCGGCTTCTTCAGGATGCAGGCGGGCGGAAAACAGTTCCACCAGTTTGGCGGCGATGGCGCCGTGGCGGAGGAGGGTTTGCTCGATGCGCTCTTGCGAGAACGGCAGGGTAGCCTGTTTCAGGTATTTGGCGATGGCGCGCAGCAGCACGCTGTTACGCCAGGTGATGTCGGCGGAGAGCACGAGGGCGTTGAAGCGGTCGTTTTCCACACGGCCTGCCCATACTTCGGCAAACAGCGCGGGCAGTTCGCTTCCCAAAGCATCGCAGCCATCGGCTTGAGCGTGGACAGGCACATTGGGTTTGAGGGAGAAGTGGTTCAGGCCGACGGCGCTGTTCTCGGTGTGCAGGGTATATGGCACAGCGGTATGCACGTCGAACCCCATGTTCCCAATAATGGGCAGGGTTTGCGACAGCGATGGGCTGATTTGCGGGGTGTAGAGGCGCAGCGCGTAGGGCGCGGCCGGATTTTCTTGCTCGGAGAAGACGGTAACCAACACGCGGTCGTCGTTGAGGAGTTCGGCGTGTTTGAGGTCGGTAATGGCCTGGTCGGGGCTGAAGGCTTCGCGGTAGGCGGCGGAGAAGGCGGTGTCGTCTTCGTGGGCGGCAGATGCAGATTTGGCCTTGGCTTTGTGTTTGGCTTCAGGCTGTTTTTTCTGTTCGGCTTTAGGTTGTGGTGCGGCAGCCTGCGGGGTGGTTTCGGCATTAGCTGCCAGGCCGGCGACGTGTTGTTCCAGCTCGCTGCGGGTAAAGGCAGGCAGTTTGCCGGCATTGGTGCGGCACAGGAATTGGATGCAGGCGAGCGGGTTGTCGTCGGTCAGTTGCACGGCGTATTCGCAGTTTTCGGCGGCCAGGGTGGTTTTCAGGTAGCCTGCAATGTGTTGGCACAGTTCGCTGCCGAATTGTTCTTTGGGCAAATAGCACAGCACGGAAACGTAGCGTTTGAATACATCGCTGCGGGCAAACAGGCGCACACGCGGGCGCTGGCTCAGCGCAAGCAGGCCGGCAGCAGCTTCGGTCAGTTCTTCGTTGCTGGATTCAAACAGCTCGTCGCGTGGGTAGGTTTGCAGCAGGTGGCGCAGGTTGTGCTCTTGATGGCTGCCATCGGCAAAATCAAAGTGTTTTAGCACATGTTCGGCTTTGCAGCGCAGTACGGGGGTGTTCCAGATGCTGTCTGTGTAGGCGGTGGAGGTGTAGAGACCGATGAAACACCATTGGCCGACAACTTGGCCGTTGGCGTTGAGTTTTTGGATGCTGACTTGGTTAAGATAGGCCGGACGGTGGATGCGGCTACGCTGCTGCGATTTGTTGAGCAGCAGGCGGTCGTGGTGCAGCCATTGTTTTTTGTCGGTATCGGAAAGGGCGGCAAAATCGTCGGCAATCAGATTGCTGTTACCGGCGAGAATGCCTTGCGCGGTGTTGGCTTTGGCCTGCAGGCGCGGGCTGCCGGAATGGTTGACCAAATCGTATTCGCAGAAGCCCATCAGGAGGAAATGGCGGTCGGCCAGCCAGCTGAGGAAAGAAACGATCTCCGCATCTTGGCTGCGGCCTTCGTTCAGAATCATCTGGTTAACCAGCAAAAGCTGGCCGCGCAGTTTGTGTTCGCTTTCCACAATTGTGCCCAATTCGGCTAAGAGGCTGCGGATTTGTTCGGCCAGTTTTTGGTCTTGTGCGGCCTCGCCACCTTCCAGATACACGGCAACCAATGTTTCCTGTGCGCTGCTTTCTTTGGCAGCTTCTTCGAGAGTGGCAGCTTTGCCGTCTGCATTGCGTTTTACCTGCCATGCGCTGTGCAATACGGCCAAAGGCACACGCTGCTCACGGTTGAGCAGCATCAACAGGGAATCGAGCAAGAAGGGGAGGTGGTCGGCTACAATTTCCACCAGCGTCTGCTGCACAGTGTCACCAGTGGGCGAAACGCGCACCACGGCTTTGCCGGCGGCACGGGGCTCTTGAGCAAGCTTGCGGTGGGAATCGGCGGCAGATAATAGTTCGGTGTCGCTATAGCTGGCTAGGTCGGCAAAGTCGGCCTGGCGATAATAGCCGGCAAGGAAGGGGAGGAAATCTTCTGCAAAATTCTGTTGGCGGGCACTGTCTTGCAGGCGCAAAACGGGGGTCGGCAGGCTCATGCTGGGGCTCCTCTTGAGCTTCTTGGGTTGGTATGGCGGATTGCAATCTGAGCAACGCAGTTTGGCCGCGTTTCTCTTTGCCGGTTTTAACCCATCATAATGAAAATTAAGACGGGCTAATGATACGCGAAATATGCCGTTTGAGGTAGGGTGTGGCGGGGTGGTGGTAGTAGGATGTGGCTGAGAGGTTTCAGGTAGCCTTAGAGGTTGGTGTGGCAATAGCTAAAACACTTTTCTTTATAGGCTGTTATGGCGAAATTGAGTATTCTTAGATACAGGAGAGGCAGCCCGTAGGGTATCATAATCCATCGTGGGGAAAAACCTTGTTATTTGCTGTATAAAGAAGATGTTGCGATTATTAAATGACGATGCAGAACAGCAGGCTACCTGAAAGCACAGCTTCAACGAAGTTAAAACGAAGTTTCTGCGAAAAGAAAGCAGGCAGGCTGCCTTTATGGCAACCCGCCTGATTTGGTCGAATATGATGATTAGTGGTGATGGCCGTGTTCGCCGTGGACATGACCGTGGGCGATTTCTTCGGTGGTGGCGGGGCGGATTTCGGCCACTTTGCCTTTAAAACGCAGCTTCATGCCGGCCAGCGGGTGGTTGCCGTCTACCACGGCTTTGCCATCGGCGATGTCGGTTACGCGGTAAACCAGGGTGTCTCCGGTTTCGGGGTCGTCGGCTTCAAACATCATGCCCACTTCCACTTCCACGGGAAAAACGTTGAGCGGCTCGATGCGCACCAATTCCGGGTCTTGCTCGCCGAATGCGTCGTCGGGAGAAAGAGTTACATCTACTTCTTCGCCCACGGCTTTGCCGTGCAGCGCTTCTTCCACCAGCGGGAAAATGCCGTCGTAGCCGCCGTGCAGATAGGCGATGGGCTCTTCTGTTTTGTCGATCAGCTGGTTGTTGGCATCAAACATTTCATAATGCAGGGTTACTACGGTGTCTTTTTCGATGTTCATGGCAAGTCTTTCCTGCTTGGGAACGGTTGGGAAAGTGTCATTTTACCGCATTGGCAGGTTTAGGCAATGCGGCGGCGGCTTGGGCTGAGGTAGGGGAGATTTGCCGACACTCTGTTTGTTTGTATGCACAGTAGTGGGTGGCTGTGGCGAAATGACAGAGGCAGCCTAGGTGTGTCGGGCTGCAGTTTGGTTTGAAGTTTGTTGTTTTCTGTTGATTTATTTTAGGTTTTGTTGGGTTTGAGTAGGCTGGTAGGTAGTGTATGTGAACGGTGGAATGGCTTTCAGGTAGCCTTTGGGGCGGCAGGGATAGGGTGGTTTGTGAATATGGTTGGTTTACAAAAAGATAAAGTTTTTTTACTCGAACTAGGGCTAAGGCGGTTCAATAAAAGGTCGGCATAGTAACGCCGGCTTAACTCTTGGCATATTCAAATTGTGTTTTCAGGTAGCCTTTCTGGGGAGGCTACCTGAAAATGGTGCGGAGCAGTGAAAACTTTTTAATCAATCTTCAACAGGGCTTCGATGGCGGCGGTGTATTGGGGTAGGCGCGCCATTTCTTCTTCGAGCTTGTGTTGGCTGCCGGAGTTGTTGAGGGCGGTGTCGATTAAATCCAGTGCGGCGGCTGTGGCGAGGATGCGGCGGCGTTTGGCCGGGCTGATGTTTTTCTCGTCGAGCAGGTCGGTGATGTTGCCGAAGTTGCGGTTTTTCATCATACGGGGAGTTCCTATGTAGGCTGAGGCTACCTGAAAATGTGCAGGGTAAAAAATGCCCCGCGCCGGAGAGGCTGCGGGGCAGGATGCTTACTGTTGACGGTCGAGGCCGAAGGCTTTGTGCAGCACGCGGGTGGCGAGCTCGAGGTATTTTTCATCGATCAGCACGGAAATTTTGATTTCGGAAGTGGAAATCAGCTGAATATTGATGTTTTCCTCGGCCAGGGTGCGGAACATGGTGGAGGCCACGTCGATGTGCGAGCGCATGCCGATGCCGACGATGGATACTTTGCATACGGTGTCATCGCCGTGGATATCGGCCGCACCGATGCTTTCCTGCACGCTTTGCAGCAAATCGATTGTGTGGCGGTAGTCGCCACGTGATACAGTGAAGGAGAAATCGGTGGTGCCTTCTTCGCCAGCATTTTGGATAATCATATCTACATCGATGTTGGCATCGGCCACCGCACCCAAAATCTGATAGGCGATGCCGGGTTTGTCGGGCACGCCGCGCACGTTGATGCGGGCTTGGTTTTTGTCGAATGCGATACCGGATACAATGGCTTTTTCCATGTTGGGGTCTTCCTCGTAAGTAATCAGGGTGCCTTCGCCGCCATCGGTGAGGCTGCTCAATACGCGCAGGCGCACTTTGTATTTGCCGGCGAATTCCACCGAGCGGATTTGCAGCACTTTGCTGCCCAGGCTCGCCAGTTCGAGCATTTCTTCAAACGATACGGTGTTCATGCGCCGTGCTTCGGGCACCACGCGCGGGTCGGTGGTGTAAACCCCGTCCACATCGGTGTAGATTTGGCATTCGTCTGCCTTGAGTGCGGCGGCCAGCGCCACGGCGGAAGTATCGGAGCCGCCGCGCCCCAGCGTGGTAATGTTGCCTTCGGCATCTACGCCTTGGAAACCGGCCACAATCACCACCTTGCCTGCCGCCAAATCGGCACGCATTTTGCTGTCGTCGATGTATTCGATGCGGGCTTTGGTGTGGGAATTATCAGTTTGCACCAGCACCTGCCAGCCGGTGTAGCTCTTGGCCGGAATGCCGATATCCATCAGCGCCATGGCCAAAAGGCCGATGGTTACTTGCTCGCCGGTGGCCAACACCACATCCATTTCGCGTGGGTCGGGAAACTCCTGAATTTCGTGCGCCAACGCCACCAGGCGGTTGGTTTCGCCGCTCATGGCGGACACCACCACCACCACGTCGTGCCCTTCGGCACGGGCGCGGGCAATGCGTTTGGCCACATTCTTAATGCGCTCGGGGCTTCCCACTGAAGTCCCGCCATATTTCTGTACCAATAAAGCCATTTGCTTGAATACTCTCTTTACTTTTGAAGCCAATCCGTATCACACCTGGCAACGGATTGGCCGAAAATTGGGAAGTGGACAGTTTGCCGATATATCAGGCAGAGCGGCATTATTGCCAGTTCGGCATAAAAAAACAAGCCTCACATCGCCGAAGCCGAGCCATTACCTAGGGGCACGGCAGTATTTCGCGACAGAACTTTCCCCTTGTCAGGCCAACTGCCGCGCAAAGGGTTTGCTACAATCCGCCTGCCCGAATACGCAAACGGTTACCTGAAAACAAATTGTCTGCCCCTATTTTCAGGTAGCCCCAACCCCCATCAAGGCTACCTGAAAAATTCCATCATGCTCCGCACCCTCAAAACCATCTGGCACGGCCTCACTGCTAAAGGCGCACTCTTTCCCCACCAACTCGCCTTCACCCTGCTCATCCCCCTGCGCAACTGGGCGCTTTCCCCCGCTGAGCTGGTGCGCCGGCTCGAGTTGCAGCCGCAACAGCGAATTCTCGAAGTAGGCTGCGGGCCGGGCTATTTCAGCCCTGCGCTCGCCCGTGCCGTGCCGCAGGGCAGCTTAGTGTTGGCCGATATTCAGCCCGAAATGCTGGCCAAGGCACGGCAGCGACTGGAAAAACGCTATATTACCAATGCCGAATACCACCTATGCAGCGGCAGCAGCTTTCCCTTTGCCAGAGGCTCGTTTCACCGCATCGTGCTGGTAACCGTTTTAGGCGAAGTAGCCGACCAAGCGGCCTACCTCGCCGAATTCCACCGTCTGCTCGCTCCAGACGGGCTGCTGTCCATTTCCGAAGCCGCCGGAGATGCGGATAAACTTAGCCGCACCGAGCTTATCCAATTGCTCGAGCAATACGGCTTCTCTCCCGTGCAACAATTCGGCAACGATCGCAATTACACGTTGAATTTCGGCAAAACAGATTTGAGCTTGGCAGAAACCTGCTGAGCTTTCAGGTAGCCTCATCCAATAGTTAAAAAGGCTACCTGAAAATAAAAGATACAAGGAAAACAATATTATGGCCAAAGCCCCCAAAACCCTCTACACCTGCACCGAATGCGGCGGCACCGTGCCCAAGTGGCAGGGCAAATGCCCGCACTGCGGCGAGTGGAACACCTTGCAGGAAGGCCTAGCCGCGCCCGAGCCGAAAAATGCCCGCTTTCAGTCTTGGGCGGCGGACACTACGCAAGTGCAGGAACTCTCCAAAGTTACCGCCGCCGAAGTGCCGCGCGAGCCCACCGGTATGGGCGAACTCGACCGCGTGCTCGGCGGCGGGCTGGTGGACGGCGCGGTGATTTTGTTGGGCGGCGACCCGGGCATCGGCAAATCCACGCTGCTGCTGCAAACCGTCGCCCTGATGGCGAAAAAACGCAAAGTGCTGTATGTGTCGGGCGAGGAATCGGCGCAACAGGTCGCCCTGCGCGCGCAGCGGCTGGGGCTGGATGCGGACGGCGTGCATCTGCTGGCGGAAATCCGTTTGGAAGCGGTGCAGGCTGCTTTGAAGCAGCACCAGCCCGCCGTGGTGGTCATCGACTCAATTCAAACCATGTATTCCGACCAAATCACCTCCGCGCCCGGCTCCGTGTCGCAGGTGCGCGAGTGTGCCGCCCAGTTCACGCGCATGGCCAAGCAGATGGGCATCGCCATGATTTTTGTCGGCCACGTCACCAAAGACGGCGCGATTGCCGGCCCGCGCGTGCTCGAGCATATGGTGGATACCGTGCTGTATTTTGAAGGCGACCAGCATTCCAACTACCGCATGATTCGCGCCATCAAAAACCGCTTCGGCGCGGCCAACGAGCTGGGCGTGTTCGCCATGCTGGAAAACGGCCTCAAAGGAGTGTCCAACCCCTCCGCCATCTTCCTCGCCAGCTACCGCGACGACGTGGCGGGCTCGTGCGTGCTGGTAACACAGGAAGGCAGCCGCCCGCTGCTGGTGGAAATCCAAGCACTGGTGGACGACGCGCACGGCTTCACGCCCAAGCGGCTCACCGTCGGCCTCGAACAAAACCGCCTCGCCATGCTCTTGGCCGTGCTCAACCGCCACGCCGGCATCGCCTGCTTCGACCAAGACGTGTTCATCAACGCCGTGGGCGGCGTGAAAATCAGCGAACCGGCAGCGGATTTGGCGGTGATTCTGGCGATGGTGTCCAGCTTTCGCAACAAACCGCTGCCCGAAAAAATGGTCGCCTTCGGCGAAGTTGGCCTGAGCGGCGAAGTGCGCCCCGTGGCACGCGGGCAGGAACGGCTGAAAGAGGCGGAAAAACTCGGCTTCAAACGCGCCATCGTGCCCAAAGCCAACCTGCCGCGCAGCAGGAAAGAATTTCCCAGCCTGGAAATCTTCGGCGTGGAACGGCTGGATGAGGCGGTGAGATTGTGCAGGGATTTGGTAGATTAGGTTTCAGGTAGCCTGTGAGTGGATAAAGGCTATCTGAAAGCGCAGCTTCCATGCAGTGAAAACGAATACAGTAAACTTCTGCGCAACTAAAAACAGCCAGGCGAATTTGCCATGAACCAATCATCCGTCATTGAAAAGCTGCATTGCGTGTACACCGATTTCCTGGCCTGGAAAAGCGCCGAGTTTGGCAAACAACCCGAGCAGGAAATCGGCGGTGAATGGGAATGTAATTATGCCGCCATGCCTGAAGTGTGGGCGGCGTGTTTTGATTTTGTGCAGCAAATCCCTGCGCACGAATGGCAGCCCGAACAGGCCCGGCAGCTGCTTTATCTCACCGCGCGCGACAACGAAAGCGAATACATCGCCGGAATGCTGCCCGAGCCAGCCTTACTGCGGCTGTGCGAAACCTATCGGCAGCAGCCTGAGTATGATGCGGGCTGGCAGCTGGCCGTGCAGCTCCCGCGCCTCTCCAACCAAGCCGTTGCATGGCAATGGGCGGAATTTTTCTGCAACGACCCCGACGAATACACTTGCCGCCGCGCCCTGATGGTATCTGGCAGCATGCATGCGCCGCACACCGAACGCTATGCCGAACACTTTTGGCAGCGCGGCATCTACCGTGACGTTGCCGGCTGGGATGCGGATGAATACCAGAAAATTGCCGTGTTGCAGGCCTTGGCTGCTATGGGCTCGCCTTTGCTGCCGCAATATTTAAGCCTGGCTAGGCAAGATGGGCGGCGGTATTTGGTGCAGCAGGCGCAGGCTTTGGGCGGCTAGGCCGTTTTCAGTTTCATAGAAATACACAGTATTTTCCAGCAAGCGTAAGCTGAGTTGCCAAACCCAGCAAAACCATTGAATTTCTGATGCTGCCTGAACCGACCATTAGAAAAGGCTACCTGAAACTTTTCAGGTAGCCTTTTATTCAATCACTACTTACAGCGGTTTAGTCTTCGCCGGCAAATGCCAACAGCAGGCGCAGGAGGCCGGTGAAGATGTTGTAAATGGCAACAAACAGCGTCAACGCGGCGCTGATGTGGCTGTCTTCACCGCCTTCGATGATCACGCGTACCTGCCACATAATCAGCACGGAGCTCACGATCACAAACAGGGCGGATACGGTGAGTGAGAGCGCGGGAATGCTCAGGAAGAGGTTGGCTATCATAGCGATAAAGGCCACCACAAAGCCCACGGTAACGAAGCGGGCAATGCTGTTGGTTTGGAAGGTAGGCGATTTGGCCATAGCTGCCATGCTCAGGAACACGGCGGCAGTCATCACGGCGGCGATGCCAATGAGTTCGATGCCGTTGGAAAGCGCCAGGCTGTAGTTCAAAATCGGGCCGAGCGTGAAGCCCAGGCCGAAAGTGAGCACCATCAGCAGGGCCGCGCCCACATTGCTGTAACGGTTTTTCTCGATCAGGAAGCTCATGCCGTAGAAGAAGGCGAAGAAAATGCCCAGGGCAACCCAATAGTTGCCGGTGAAGCTGAACAGGCTCAGGCCGGTGGCCATGGCGACGAACGCGCCGGCAGCCGCCGGAAGGAACGAGAGCCCGAGCAGGCCGTAGGTTTTACGCAAAATGGTGCTTTGCGCGGAAACGCTGCTGCCCACGTCGGTGTAATCGTAAACATTGCGCGGTTGCATGTGGAAAAACTCCTCTTGATATCAAATAAAAAAGAAACGAATGCGGATTGTAGCAGCAAATACCCCGTTTGCAAAAAATTCAGCCGGCCGCTGCTGCTGCCTGTTTGGGCAGTTAAACAGCAAGATGGGGCAGCAGGGCAGGTTTGCAAGCGTTGCGGCATATATTTGGCTATAATTCAGCACTTTCTATTCTCTGCCGCACACCATGCCTGCTCCCCGCTATGCCGTTCTCGGCAACCCCGTGGCCCACAGCCGCTCGCCTGCCATCCACCAAATGTTTGCCGCCCAAGAAGGTACGGCGATCGAATATGAACGATTACTGGCCGAGCCGGGCTGCTTCGCCCAAGCTGCCGCCGCCTTTTTCGCTGCGGGCGGCATGGGCGCAAACGTAACCGTGCCGTTCAAAACCGATGCCTGTGCCTGGGCAGGCAGCCTGTCCGAACGCGCCCGTGCCGTCGGTGCGGCTAACACATTAATCAAACAAGCTAACGGCCGAATCCATGCCGATAATACCGACGGCCTCGGCTTAGTGGCCGATATTAGCCGCAACTTTCAGGTAGCCCTAGCTGGCAAACGCATCCTCATCATCGGCGCGGGTGGCGCAGCGCGCGGCGTGATTCTGCCCCTGCTCGAATGCCGCCCCGCCAGCCTCACTATTGCCAACCGCACCGCGGCCAAAGCGCAAGAGCTGGCTGCCATTTTCGGCATCCGCGCCGCCGAGTTGGGCGAGCTGCCTGCCGCCGGTTTCGATATCATCATCAACGCCACCTCCGGCAGCCTGAGCGGCCAAGTGCCCGCCATTGCCCCTGCTGTATTCGCCCAATGCGAACTCGCCTACGACATGGCCTACGGCCGCGAGCCCACCGCCTTTATGCGCTTCGCCGCCGAATCCGGCGCAGGGCGCAGCGCCGACGGCTTGGGCATGCTGGTGGAACAAGCTGCCGAATCCTACCGCCTCTGGCGCGGTTTTTCCCCAAAAACCGCCCCCGTACTAGCCGCCCTGCGCGCCGGAGCGATTTAGCATAAATCTGCCAAAGGCTACCTGAAATTTTGGCCTCTCAGAAACTCAGCTTCCGGCGGAAACTCCATTTTAACTTCGTTGAAGCCGCTCTTTCAGGTAGCCTAAAAATCCTTTATAATCCGCTCCTTTTTTCCAAACCGCGGTTCGCAACCCTCCCGCGTTACCAAAACTAAGGACTCCCATGCGCAATAAAGAAGAGCTCAGCGGCCTTTCCCTGCTGGGCAACACCGGCACGCAATATCCCTCAACCTACGCCCCCGAAATCCTCGAAGCGTTCGACAACAAACACCCCGGCAACGACTACTTCGTCAAATTCGTTTGCCCCGAATTCACCAGCCTGTGCCCGCTCACCGGCCAGCCCGATTTCGCCACCATCCTCATCCGCTATATCCCCGATATCAAAATGGTGGAAAGCAAATCGCTCAAACTCTACCTCTTCAGCTTCCGCAACCATGGCGACTTTCACGAAGACTGCATCAACATCATCATGAAAGACCTCATCAAACTGATGAACCCGAAATACATCGAAGTGTTTGGTGAATTCACCCCGCGCGGCGGCATTGCCATCCATCCGTTTGCCAACTATGGCCGCCCTGGCACGCCGTTCGAGCAAATGGCGCGCGAGCGGCTGTTTACACACGATAGGCAGTAAGCCTGCGGGCTACCTGAACCCCATGCCGATTGCTGAAATTAAAAATCGTGCCGCCTCTCTTCCCCCGCTGGATAACGCAGCACTGGCCGCCGAAGTTCAGCAGCTGAAACAGCACGGCGCGGCATTGCTGGCCTGTATTGCCTTCGTTCAAGCCAACCGCCGTATCAGCCTGAACGAAGCCAAACGGCTCACCCTCTCCCAGCCCGCGTTCAGTACGGAAGAGAAAGCCGCTTTTGAGCAGACCTGCCAAATCATGTAGGCAGAGTTTGAGCAGGAAACATAGCAGCCATATTTTTCAGGTAGCCTCCACACCAATCTCCTAAATTTATAGAAAACATCATGCCCCACACCCTTCCCACCCACTACGCCGGCCAGCCCCTGCCTGCCGAATACCTAGCCATGATTGGCCAAGCACGCGGCATTCGAGTGTACGAAACTGCTAATGGCGAAGACGTAGATTTCTACCCGTCTGCCCGGCTGTGCGAAACCGAGCGCAACAGCCTGCCATACTACGCCCGCCTCTCTGATCCCGAGTTCTACTTCAAAGCCACCGAAACCCGCAGCGATGGGACGCAATTATCGCTGGAAGAAATGCAGCAGGGCTTTACCATCGGCAGCTACAACGAAGGCCGCCTGTTCCTCCTGCCTAACCAATCCGTTTGGCTGATTTACAGCGATTTGTTCTACCAAAAAATTGCCGACCACTTCAGCCAATGGTTTGCCGGCCTCAGCTTCTCCTTTGAAGCAGGCGGCGAAGATTAAGTTTCACCGCATTAACCAAAAGGCTACCTGAAACCCTGTTTCCAACCCCACGCGGTTCGCAACCCTCCCGCGCAGATTTTTATCTAAACCAAAACTAAGGACTATTCATGCAAAACTACCGCTTCACCCCCGCCCAACAGCAGCAAGCCCTCCGTTGGCTCGTTTTCTTCCATATCTTAGTGATTGCCGCCAGCAACTATCTTGTGCAGTTTCCCTTCAGCGTCACCCTGCCCAACGGCTTTGAAGTGCATTCCACCTGGGGCGCGCTCAGCTTTCCCTTCATCTTCCTCGCCACCGATTTAACCGTGCGCATCTTCGGCCAAAACCTCGCCCGACGCATTATCTTCTTCGTTATGTTCCCCGCCTTGCTCGTTTCCTATGCCTTTTCCGTGCTGTTTCAAGAAGGCGCGTGGACAGGCTGGAGCGCGCTTGCTGTGTTCGTGATGCCCGTGTTCCGCATCGCCCTGGCCAGCTTTGCCGCCTATGCCGTGGGCCAAATCCTCGATATTGTCGTGTTCAACCGCCTGCGCCAGCTGAAATCCTGGTGGATTGCCCCCACCGCCTCCACCTTCGCCGGCAACGCCGTGGATACCGTGCTTTTCTTCTCCATCGCCTTCGCCGGCAGCAGCGATGCCTTTATGGCCGCCAACTGGCCGCACATCGCCTTTGTTGATTACTTGTTCAAACTCGTGATCGGCACACTCTTCTTCCTGCCCGCCTACGGCCTCATCCTCAACATCCTCACCCGCAAGCTCACCACTTTGCACCAGCCCGTTGCCACCGAAGCCGTATCCGCCCAGCCGGAAGCCGCCGGCCAATCCAATTAAACTTTCAGGTAGCCTTTTTTGCTCAAAGGCTACCTGAAACATCAAACCGCAGGCCGGGCATTCATGCCAAACAACTGTCAGGCGAAAATATCGGGCATAAGCCTGCCAGCCGTCGGCTGATGTGTTTGCACCAGCATAAATATTTTCAGGTAGCCTAAGGCTACCTGAAACCATATTCTCTTACACCAATCCTAAAACCCGCCATGCCCCTCCTCACCCACACCCTTGCCAACGGCCACACCATCCAACTCCACCTCAGCCGCCGTGCTAAGAAAAACATCATCCTGCGGGCGCACAGCGAACACAGCCTGCGCCTCAGTATCCCTCCTCAGCTAAGCCTGTCCGAGTTGCGCCGCTGGCTGCAATATAATGAAACTGCCCTGCAGCAAATGCTCCAGCGAAGCCCTGCCCCGCCTACTGCCCCCGGCCATCTCTGGCTCTACGGCCAGCCGCACCAACTGCAATCCCACGCCCAAGCCGCCATCCAAATCCAGACTGGCCGCATCCTCCTGCCCGCAGCCGAATGGCCGCAACAGCAAGCCCTCCTGCGCCAACACCTCCAGCCGCTGGCCGAAGCCTACCTCCTCCCCCGCCTCGCCACACACGCCCAGCGCCTGCAACTTATTCCCGAGCACACCGCCCTCAGCCGCGCCAAAACCTTCTGGGGCGTATGCCGCCGCCGCAATATCCGCCTCAACTGGCGGCTCGTCGGCGCGCCCGAATACGTGGCCGACTACGTCTGCGTGCACGAACTCTGCCACCTGTGCCACCCCAACCACAGCCCCGCCTTTTGGGCAGCAGTCGAACAACACACCCCGCATCGAACCGCTGCCACTGCTTGGCTCAAACAGCACGGCCGCGAGTTGTTTCTGCTGGGCTGAACCAGTTTTCAGGTAGCCTGAAGCCCGCAGCCTGCCAGGAACCTGTTACAATCTGCCTCACTAGCAAACACCTACCAAGGACAAACCATGCGAATCCTCCATACCATGCTGCGCGTCGGCAACCTCGACACTTCTCTCGCCTTCTACCAAGAGGTGCTCGGCATGAAACTTCTGCGCCGCAAAGATTACCCCGAAGGCCGCTTCACCCTTGCCTTTGTCGGCTACGGCAGCGAAGACGAAACCGCCGTGCTCGAGCTCACTCACAACTGGGATACCGCAAGCTACGACCTCGGCAACGCCTACGGCCACATCGCCATCGAAGTGGAAGACGCCTATGCTACTTGCGATGCGGTGCGTGCCAAAGGTGGCAAAGTGGTGCGCGAAGCCGGCCCGATGAAACACGGCAACACCGTTATCGCCTTCGTGGAAGACCCGGACGGCTACAAAATCGAATTCATCCAAAAACACGGCCGCGAAGATTAACACCATCGGCAAAAAGGCTACCTGAAAAATTTCAGGTAGCCTTTATTTATGGCAAAACGATAGGGGGGCTTATGCCCGGCCTTCATCCAAGGGCTTGAGCATGATGCAGCGGCGTACGCTGTAATAGGTTTCTCTGCGCGGCCAGGGGAGCTGGGCAAATTGATTTTCTTCTTCAGCGGTGCCATCTTGGTTGTCGATCATAAATTCCACGGTCATCGTTTCGTTGTCCGATTGGGCGTAGAAGAAGCGGATTAAATGATATTGCGCTGTGAGGTTTTGATGGCAGATGACGGCTTGCAGCGTGCTTTCCAGCGCTTCGGGGATGATGTTACCGATGGTTTCCGCATCGCCGCCGTCGGTGTTTTCGCCCAGTTTTTTCGTTGTCCAGTCGCCCAAAATGGCTTGGAAACGGTTGCCGTTGTGGGTGGTCCAGATTTCGTGCGGGCAATGGTTTTCGCTAGGGTTGAACGCATCCAGCAAAACGTGCAGGCTGTTGGTGCAGAAGCTTTGCAGGTTGCGCGAGAGGGCTTCTTCCAGACTCTCGCCGATGTCGCCGCAGCATTCGTAGAGTTCGCGCCCGTCGGGCAGGGTGATACCGACATCGAAACGGCTCACCACCGCGCCGTTGGCGTGTTCGCGCGGAAACGCCCAGGTTTCGAGCTGCACGGGCACAGCGAAATCGGGCAGGATTTTTTCGCCCCGCGTTTGGCAGGTATAGCCGTGGGCTTGCAGGATTTCTGCGAGGGCTTCGTTGAGGTTTAGGGTATCGAGTTCTTGAGGTTCCATGAGTTTGCTCTTGAGGCTACCTGAAAAATATGGTGGTTGATAGGGGCTATGTTGTTATCGATTCTAACAAAGTTTGGTGTAGCCTTAGTGCTGGTTGGTCATTTCTCTAATACAGCGCCGTACGCTGCGTTTGAATGAAACCAAGCGGTGTCCTGGCGTGGCGGAGTAGATGTCATCAACCAAACAGCGGCCGTTTGGGCTGCATTGCAGCACGAATTGCACTTGGGTGGCCGAGAAATCGCCGGGAAACTGCTGGAATACGGCTTCGATTCGGCCGTTGGTCAGTGGCCGGATGTTTAGCGTCCGATTTAGGCTGGCTTGATCCCAATCCTGCCCGGCAATAATCGGGTCGTAATCGATGCAGCCGACTTCGTTCGGTGGTGTATGCTGTTTGTCTTCTTGGTATACAGCCTGTAGATCGGCGGAAAAATGGCGTTCCGGATGTGCATGAATAGTATTGCCGTTTTGATAGGGTACATATAGGCCTTGGATCAAGGCCAGTTTTTGTGGGCGGAAATTGTCTGCTCCGGCTGTTGTGGCGCAGGCAAGCAATAGGGCGGTCAAAATATATTTTTGCATATTGCTTCTCCTAATAATTGTGTTCTGAAACAATGTTTCTTCATTATATCAGTTATATAAAAGGCTACCTGAAACTTTCAGGTAGCCTTTTGCCATACGGAAAAGCTTAATGCCTGAAATGCCGCATGCCCGTTACCACCATGGCGATGCCGTGTTCGTCGGCCGCATCAAAAACTTCCTGATCGCGCATCGAGCCTGCGGGGTGGATGATGGCTTTGATGCCCTGTTCGGCAATCACGTCCACGCCGTCGCGGAACGGGAAGAAGGCATCGGAGGCAGCGCATGCGCCATTTAAGTCCAAACCTGCGTCCTGCGCTTTGCGGGCGGCGATGCGGGTGCTGTCCACGCGGCTCATTTGGCCTGCGCCGATGCCATAGGTTTGTCCGCCTTTGCCGAACACGATGGCATTGGATTTGACGTATTTGGCGACGTTCCAAACAAACAGCAAATCGTTCCATTCCTGCTCGGTCGGTTGGCGTTTGGAGACGACTTTCAAATCGGCGCGGCTGATGCGGTGGATGTCGGGCGTTTGTACCAACAGTCCGCCGCCGACGCGTTTGAGTTCAAAGCGGTTCGCACCTGCTTCTAGAGGCACTTCCAATACGCGCACGTTTTTCTTGGCGGCGGCGATTTCGAGGGCTTCGGCGGTGAACTTTGGCGCCATCAGGACTTCCATAAACTGGTTGTCGGTAATCTGTTTGACGGTTTCGCCGTCTACTTCGCGATTGAAGGCGATGATGCCGCCGAACGCGCTGGTGGTGTCGGTGGCGTAGGCGAGTTTGTAGGCGGTCAATGTATCGGCTGCAACGGCGACGCCGCACGGATTGGCGTGTTTCACAATCACGCAGGCGGGTGCGTCGAAGGATTTGACGGCTTCCCAAGCGGCATCGGCATCGGCGATGTTGTTGTAGGACAATTCCTTACCTTGCAGTTGTTTGTAGGCGGCGAGGCTGCCTGCGGCGGGGTACACATCGCGGTAGAACGCGGCGCGTTGGTGCGGATTTTCGCCGTAGCGCATGTCTTGCACTTTAATCCAGCTTTGGTTGAACTGGCTGGGGAATTCGCCGATTTCGGGCGTGCCGCTCAATACGTCGTCTGAAAGTGAAGTCAGGTAGTTGGAAATCATACCGTCGTATTGGGCGGTGTGGCTGAACGCCTTACGCGACAGGTTGAAGCGGGTTTTGTCGCTCAACGCGCCGCCGTTGGCTTCCATTTCGGCGGCGATGGCGGGGAAATCGGCGGTGTCGGTAACGATGGCGACGTGTTTCCAGTTTTTCGCGGCGGAGCGCACCATGGTCGGGCCGCCGATGTCGATGTTTTCAATCGCGTCTTCCAGCGTGCAGTTTGGCTTGGCGATGGTGGCGGCGAAGGGGTAGAGGTTCACGCACACCAGGTCGATGTTGCCGATGTCGTGCTCTTCCATAGTGGCAACGTGATCAAGCAAATCGCGCCGGCCGAGAATGCCGCCGTGGATTTTTGGATGCAGCGTTTTCACGCGGCCGTCGAGCATTTCGGGGAAGCCGGTGTAGTCGGACACTTCGATGACGGGAACGCCCGCATCGGCAAGCAGCTTGGCCGTGCCGCCGGTGGAGAGGATGGCCACGCCGAGCTTGTCGAGCGTGCGGGCAAATTCGACCGCGCCGGTTTTATCGGAAAGGCTGATGAGGGCGCGTTTGATTTTAGGGAGCATGGGGATTCCTTTGTAGGGTAGATAATGGGAAGGGAAGGGGCTACCTGAAATTTCAGGTAGCCTTATTCATCAACGGTTGTTCTGTATGCGCTGCCCGGCGCGGCGGGCAGCGGGGCTGTTGGGGTAGGTTTGTATCAGCTTGCGCCAGGTAACGCGGGCGATGTCGCGTTGCTGCATGCCCCATTGGCAGCTGCCGACGCTGTAGAGGGCTTCGGCGGCTTTGGGGTTGGCGGCGAAGCGGGTGGCGAAGCGTTGGCCGGTGAGGATGACGGATTCGCAGTTGCGCAGTTTTTCGTGGCTTTGCATCAGCAGGAAGAGGGCGTTTTGCTCGGTGCGGCTCCCGCTGCCGCTGCGTTCGGCGAAGCGCAGCTGCTGCAGGGCTTGGCTGTAGAGGCCGCTGCGATAGAGTTGCAGGGCTTGCTGGTAGGCTTGCTCTTGCGGGTTTTCAGCCGGAGCGGCGGCGGGTTCGGCGCTGCTGTGGCTGGTGCTGCGGCGGGAGGCAGCGCGGGTGTCGAGGAGCTGGGCGAGCTGTTGCTGGCGTTGTTGCAGCTCGCCGATTTGGCTGCGCAGTTCGGCGACTTGCTGTTGCAGTTGGCCGATTTGCTGGTTGTGGGCGTTGAGCTCGGTTTCGATGCGCTGCGGGGGCAGGGGGCTGCCGGCAGGGGTTGGCGATGCTTGGGGCAGGGCGGTGCAGGCAGCGAGGCCGCAGAGGGCGGCGGGGATGATTAGGCGCATGGGGTTTCCTCGGGATGACGTTTGCGCAGCAGGGTGAGGCCGTCGCCCAGGGGTAGGGTGAGGGCGGCTACGCGGGAGTCGGTTTGCAGGGATTGGTTGAAGGCGCGGATGCGCTCGATGGATTCGGGCGCGGGTTCGGCATTTTCTTGATACACGCGGCCGCCGAGCAGGAGATTATCGATGGCGATGAGGCCGCCCGGGCGCAGCAGGGTGAGGCAGCGTTCGTAGTAGTGGGCGGTGGGCGGTTTGTCGGCATCGATCAGGGCGAAATCGTAGCTGCCGCTGCGGCCTTGCCGGATGAGTTGGTCGAGTGTGATGAGGGCGGGCTGGAGGTGGAGCTCGATTTTGTGTTCCACGCCGGCTTCGCGCCAGAAGCGACGCGCGGTGTTGGTGTAGGTGATGTTGATGTCGCAGGCGGTGAGGCGGCCGTGTTCGGGCAGGGCGAGGGCGACGGCGGTGCTGCTGTAGCCGGTGAACACGCCGATTTCGAGGCAGCGTTCGGCGCGGATGAGCTGCACGAGAAAGGCGAGGAGCTGGGCTTGCTCGGCGGCCAGGTGCATTTTGCCCATACGGTGCTGCGCGGTGGTTTGGCGCAGGCGTTGCAACACTTCTGCTTCGCGCGGGTTGATGCTTTTCAGGTAGCCTGCAAGGCCGGGGGGCAGATGGTCGGTGGCTGCGGTCATGGCGCGGCGCGGGATTTAGTAGGAATAGTAGGTGTAGGGTTTTTTGGCGACTTTGCCGGCGGCGAAATCGGCCTGCTCTTCGGGGTTGAGCTCGACATCCCACAACAGGCCGCGGTTTTGGAGGCGGCGTTCTTGCTCTTCTGGGTGTTCTTCGATGTATTTTTGCAGGAACTGGGTGGCGTCGGATTGGTAGTTATACATGGTGTGTTTTCCTGTGGTGCGGGGTAGCGGCGATTATAACGGAAAGCGCTTGGTTTGGCAGCCGTTGCGGCGAAAGGTTATACTGCGCACTTTATCTGAAACACGCGCCTGCGCGCACACCGCAGGCTACCTGAAAAACAAGAAGAGAATACCCCCCTATGCTGACTAGATGGCTGCGCAAAATCCTGCCGGGCAAACCTGAAGCCGCCGCAACATATTCACACAAACAGGTGCTGCCGCAAAACGAACACGGCATCACGCCGGACGGGATCAGCTATGCGGCGGAAAAGGTGGTGTCGCGGTTGCAGCAGGCCGGGTTTGAGGCTTATGTGGTGGGCGGCGCGGTGCGCGATTTGCTCTTGGGCATCGAGCCGAAAGATTTCGATGTGGCCACTAACGCCCGCCCCGAAGAAGTGCGCAAAGTATTCCGCCGCAGCCGCATCATCGGCCGCCGCTTTCAGATTGTGCACGTGATGGTGGGGCCGGAAACGATTGAAGTTACCACCTTCCGCGGCGGCGGCAGCCCCGCGCGGCAAAACGAACACGGCCGCATCATGCAAGACAACAGCTACGGCAGCATGGAGCAAGATGCTGCCCGCCGAGATTTCACCTGCAACGCCCTGTATTACAACCCTGCCCGCGGGGAAATCACCGATTTCCATCACGGCGTGGCCGATATCCGCGCCAAACGCCTGGTGATGATTGGCGACGCCCGCGCACGCTATCAGGAAGACCCGGTGCGCATGCTGCGCGCCGCCCGGCTTTCCGGCAAACTCGGTTTTCAGGTAGCCCCCGATACCGCCGCGCCGATTGCCGAATGCCTGCACCTGTTGCCCAAAGAGCCGCTGGCGCGCCTGTTCGATGAAGTGATGAAACTCTTGTTTTCCGGCGCAGCCATCGACTGCCTCAAACAGATGCAGGCCTTGGGCATGGATGGCCAAAGCGTGCACCCCCTGCTTGCCTGCGCTTTAGAAAGGCTACCTGAAAACCAAGGGCGCGGCATCGTGGTGCTTGCCCTCAACAGCACCGACAGCCGCCTGCGCGCCGACCAAGGCGTATCTGTGGGCTTTGTGCTGGCCGCCGTATTGTGGCCGCAGGTGCGCGAGGCTTGGCAGCGCGCTCAGAGTAGCGGGCTCAGAACCATGCCCGCGCTCAGCGCCGCCGTGGCCGAAACCCGCGCTAATATGGAAAAAGGTTGGGGCGTGCCGCACCGCTTCACCGCCTCGATGCGCGAAATCTGGCAGCTCCAGCCCCAATTTGAGCACCGGCGTGGCGCCCGCCCCTTCCGCCTGCTCGCCCAGCCCCGTTTCCGCGCCGCCTACGATTTCCTGCTGCTGCGCGCCCGCGCCGGCGAAGTGGAGCAGGGTATTGCCGACTGGTGGACAGCGTTCCAAGAAGCCGATGAAGAACAGCGCAAGCAGATGATTCAAGCCGCCGAACAACGCCCAGACAGCGGCGACGCCCCCGCCAAAAAACGCCGCCGCCGGCGCAAGAAGAAAACAGGCGCGGCAGATAAGGGCGCGGCCGAATAGGCGGTATTGGGTTGAAGCAGCCGTAGGCCGGATTCCCGAATCCGATACCTTATTCAAAGGCTACCTGAAAATTCCGCCGACTCCGTTTTCAGATAGCCCCAATTCCAATCACTCAATGATTAAAAACGCCAAATGAAGCAAGCCATTATTGCCTTGGGCAGCAACCTCGAACAGCCCGTTTCCCAGCTGCAAAACGCTCTGGCCGCGCTGGCCGCGCATCCGCAAGTGCAGGTGTTGGCTGCTTCCTCGTTTTACCGCACCGCGCCGGTGGGTTATGCCGACCAGCCCGACTTTATCAACGCCGTGGCGCTGCTGGCTACCGATTTGCCCGCTGCCGAACTGCTCGCGCTGCTGCACCAAACCGAAGCCGCCGCCGGCCGCGTGCGCAGCTTCCGCAATGCCCCGCGCACGCTGGATTTGGATTTAATCGACTACGCCGGTCAAACGCTCGACAGCCCCGCCTTGCAGCTGCCGCACCCGCGCGCCCACCAGCGCGGCTTCGTGATGATTCCCCTGGCTGAAATCGCCCCGCAGCACATCCTGCCCGGCCAAACCGCCACCGCTGCCGAGCTGGCCGCTACTCTAGGCAATGAAGGTGTGCAACGTTTAGATGAAACAGAGAGTTAAGTTTTCAGGTAGCCTTTAATAGGCTGCCTGAACCCCCGAAGGCTACCTGAAACATTCCAAGGAGAAATCATGCAGTCAGACTACCGCTACATCGTTGTGGAAGGCCCCATCGGCAGCGGCAAATCCCCGCTCAGCCGCAAGCTGGCCGAGCATTTCGGCTGCACCCTCATCAGCGAGCAGCCCGAGAAAAACCCGTTTTTGGAACAGTTCTACCTCAATGCCGCCAACCACGGCTTAGCCGCCGAACTCTACTTCCTGCTGCGCCGCACCGAAACGCTCAACCTCATCGCCGCCGCCGACGAAATCGGCAACGCCAACCACAGCATGCAGCGCGTGGTGAGCGATTTCCTGCTGGAAAAAGACCAGATTTTTGTGCCCACCATCCTGCGCGAAGACGAGCAGGCGCTGTATTGGCAGCTCAAGCAAAAAATCATGCCCGAAATTCCCGTGCCCGATTTGGTGATTTACCTGCAAACCAGCGCTGGAGCCGCTGAAGCGCAGCTGCGCAGCCGTGGCGACAACCACATCAACCTGTTCCCACCCGGCTACCTGCAGCAGGTGCACGAGGAATACCACCGCTATTTCTACCTCTACGACCGCGCCCCGCTGCTGATTGCCAACACCGAAGAGTTGGATTTTGTGAATAATCCCGACCATTTCCAACTGCTGCTGCACGCCATCGCCAATATGCGCGGCAGCCGGCATTATTTGAACTTGAGCGAACGCTAGGGCAGAGGAGAAAGGCTACCTGAAAAATTTCAGGTAGCCTTTCTTCATCCCATGTATCGGCGGTAGGCCGGGCTACCATTTATACATCTCCCATTTACTTGTTCTAACAAAATTGCGCTGATGTTACCTGCGGGTTTCGTCTATACTTCGCCCTGCATTATCAAAGCTGGTCTTGACTTCGATCCTTGCCGCTTTCACGGTGGCAAACTGTGTTTAACCTAACTGAGGGAACTTTGATGAATCTACATGAATATCAAGCAAAAGAGCTGCTTGCGGGCTATGGTTTGCCGGTTCAGGGCGGGATTTTGGCCGCCAACGGCGAAGAAGCTGCTGCCGCCTACGATAAATTGGGCGGCAAATTTGCTGTGATTAAAGCCCAAGTGCACGCTGGTGGGCGCGGTAAGGCAGGCGGCGTAAAAGTGGTGAAAAGCCGCGATGAGGCCAAACAGGTGGCCGAAAGCCTGATTGGCAAAAATCTGGTGACTTATCAAACCGATGCCAACGGCCAGCCAGTAAACAGCGTGTTGGTGTGTGAAGATATGTATCCGGTGCAAACCGAGCTCTATTTGGGCGCGGTGGTAGACCGTGCCGCGCGCCGCGTGGTGTTTATGGCTTCCACCGAAGGCGGTGTGGAAATTGAAAAAGTGGCCGAGGAAACCCCGGAAAAAATCTTCAAAGTGGTTGTCGACCCGCTGGTGGGCCTGCAGCCCTGCCAAGCCCGCGAAGTGGCCTTCAAGCTGGGCTTGAAAGACAAACAAGTCGGCCAGTTTGTGAAACTGATGACCGGCGCCTACCAAGCCTTCATCGAAAACGATTTCGCCCTGTTTGAAATCAACCCGCTGAGCGTGCGCGAAGACGGCAGCCTGGCCTGCGTGGACGCGAAAGTGGGCATCGACGGCAATGCTTTGTACCGCCTGCCGAAAATCGCCGAGCTGCGCGACAAATCGCAAGAAAACGAGCGCGAGCTGAAAGCTTCCGAATTTGAGCTGAACTATGTGGCGCTGGAAGGCAATATCGGCTGTATGGTGAACGGCGCCGGCCTGGCGATGGCCACCATGGACATCATCAAGCTCAAAGGCGGCCAACCGGCCAACTTCCTCGACGTGGGCGGCGGCGCCACCAAAGAACGCGTGGAGGAAGCTTTCAAGCTGATTTTGGAAGACAAATCCGTGAAAGGCGTGCTGATCAACATTTTCGGCGGTATCGTGCGCTGCGATATGATTGCCGAAGCCATTGTGGCCGCCGTGAAAGAAGTGAACGTAACCGTGCCCGTGGTGGTGCGCCTCGAAGGCAACAACGCTGAATTGGGCGCGAAGATTCTGAACGAATCCGGCCTGAAACTCACTTCCGCCGACGGCCTGAACGACGCCGCCGAGAAAATTGTTGCCGCCGTAAACGCCTAAGGAGAACAGAATGAGCGTATTGATTAATAAAGACACCAAAGTATTGGTACAGGGTTTTACCGGTAAGAACGGTACTTTCCACTCCGAACAAGCGATTGCCTACGGCACCAAAGTGGTGGGCGGCGTTACCCCCGGCAAAGGCGGCCAAACCCATCTGGGCCTGCCCGTGTTCAACACCATGAACGAAGCCGTGCGCGAAACCGGCGCCGATGCCTCCGTGATTTATGTGCCCGCGCCTTTCGTGCTCGATTCCATTGTGGAAGCCGTGGATTCCGGCATGAAACTGGTGGTGGTGATTACCGAAGGCGTGCCCACGCTGGACATGCTCAAAGCCAAACGTTATCTCGAAACCAACGGCAACGGCACCCGCCTGGTGGGTCCGAACTGCCCCGGCGTGATTACCCCCGGCGAATGCAAAATCGGCATTATGCCCGGCCACATCCACCAGCCCGGCAAAATCGGCATCATCTCCCGTTCCGGCACGCTCACTTATGAAGCCGTGGCGCAAACCACCAAGCTCGGCCTCGGCCAATCCACCTGTATCGGCATCGGCGGCGACCCGATTCCGGGCATGAACCAAATCGACGCGCTGAAATTGTTTGAAGCCGACCCGCAAACCGAAGCCATCATCCTGATTGGCGAAATCGGCGGCACGGCCGAAGAAGAAGCGGCCGAGTTCATCCAGTCGAACGTGTCCAAACCGGTGGTGGGCTACATTGCCGGCGTTACCGCGCCCAAAGGCAAACGCATGGGTCATGCCGGCGCCATCATCTCCGGCGGCAAAGGCACGGCGGAAGAGAAATTCCGCGCCTTCGAAAAAGCCGGCGTGGCCTACACCCGCAGCCCGGCCGAATTGGGCAGCACCATGCTGGAAGTGCTGAAAGCCAAAGGCTTGGCATAATCCGGTTTGATTAGCTGATGAGGCTACCTGAAGATTTTCAGGTAGCCTTTTTTGCCGCAACAGAGGCTACCTGAAAATCTTGTGCAGGCTTAATGTGTGGAAAGCAGCTTGGACGCGAACGCCTGATCTATAGTGAATTAAATTTAAATCAGGACAAGGAGGCGAGCCGCAGACAGTACAGATAGTACGGCAAGGCGAGGCAACGCTGTACTGGTTTAAATTTAATTCACTATACTGCTGTGGAGTGGCCGGGCACTATATGCGTTTCATATATCCTATATGCCAAGAAAGGCTACCTGAAAAACGGTTTATCCTGTTTTCAGGTAGCCTTTTAGTCTGCCGCACGGGCAGACTGTTTATTGCCCGCGCAGGAACAGGGAGTCGAGGTCGGCGAGGGTGAGTTTTACCCAGGTGGGGCGGCCGTGGTTGCATTGGTTGCTGCGGGGGGTGTTTTCCATATCGCGCAGCAGGGCGTTCATTTCGGGCAGGGTGAGGCGGCGGCCGGCGCGCACGGAGCCGTGGCAGGCCATGGTGCTGAGGATGCGGTTTTCGCGCTCTTCCACAGTGCGGATGCTGCCGGTGTGGGCGGCTTCTTGCAACATGCTGCGGGCGAGCTCGGGAATATCGGCTTTGCTCAGCATCTGCGGCACGGCGCGTACGGCGATGGTGTGGCTGCCCACGGCGGAGCAGTCGAGGCCGTATTGGCGCAGCAAATCGGCGTATTCGGCCAGGGCGGCCATTTCTTCGTGGCCGGCTTCGAAACTCACGGGAATGAGCAGCTGCTGGCTGTGCAGGCTGCCGTGGCTTTGGCGCTGGGCTTTCATTTTTTCGTAGTTCACGCGCTCGGCGGCAGCGTGCATATCGATTAAGAGTAGGCTGTTTTCGGCTTGAGCGAGGATATAAATGCCGAGCAGCTGGGCGATGGCGAAGCCGAGCGGATGTTCTTCGGCATGGGTTTCAGGTAGCCGGGCGGCTTCTGCGCCGGGGGCGAAGCGGCTTTGCTCGAGGGCGGCAAGTTCGGGGTCTTCGCTGCCGCTGTGTTTGTAGAGCTCGGCATAGGTTTGCCAGGCGGCGCGGCTTTCTTGCAGGGTGAGGCGTTGCTGCTGCGGGGCGCGGGCGGGGCTATAAGCAACGGGGGGGCGGGCGCTGGGGCTACCTGAAAACTCGCCTTGCCCGCTTTCAGGTAGCCTTTGGCTGTGGATGTGTTGTAGCAGACTGCCGGCGTTGCTCACGCTGTCGGTTTGGTCGGCGCGGGTATCGGCCAGCGTTTTGTTCAGGGTGTGGAACACGAGCTGGTGTACGGCTTGGCTGTCGCGGAAGCGGATTTCGGTTTTGGTGGGGTGCACGTTTACGTCCACCATTTCGGGCGGCAGTTCGAGAAACAGCACGAAGGCGGGGGTGATTTGCTGGTGCAGCACGTCGCGGTAGGCCTGTTTGGCGGCGTGCAGCATCACTTTGTCGCGCACGAAGCGGTTGTTTACAAAACAGTATTGCTGGCTGCTGCGGCCTTGGGCGAAGGTGGGTTTGGCAATGAGGCCGTGCAAACGGAGGATGCCGTTGCCGCTGTCGATGGGTAGAGAGGCGGCCTGAAAATCCGCGCCCAGCACGGCGGTGATGCGCTCATTTTGGCTTTGGGCGGGGTATTTGGCGGTGGTTTTGCCGTTGTGAACAAGCTCGAAGGCAATGTGCGGGTTGGCTAGGGCGAGGCGGTCGAACATGGTGGCGCAGTGGGCGTATTCGGTGTTTTCGGATTTGAGGAATTTGCGCCGGGCGGGGGTGTTGAAGAAGAGGTCGGCCACTTCCACGCTGGTGCCTACGGGATGGGCGGCCGCGGCGGCAGGCTCGATTTGCCCGTCGCGGGCGCGCACTTGGCGGGCGGCAGTGCTGCCTTCCTGGCGGCTGGTGAGGGTGAGGCGGGACACGGAGGCGATGCTGGCCAGCCCTTCGCCGCGAAAACCCATGCTGCGCACGTGTTCCAAATCTTGCAGCGAGGCGATTTTGCTGGTGGCGTGGCGGGAGAGGGCGAGCGGGAGGTCGTCGGCGTGGATGCCGCTGCCGTTATCGGCCACGCGGATGAGGCGGATGCCGCCGCCGGCCAGCTCAACCTGGATGCGGGTGGCGCCGGCATCAATACTGTTTTCGATGATTTCTTTGAGCGCGGCAGCGGGGCGTTCCACCACTTCGCCGGCGGCGATTTGGTTCACGAGGTGGTCGGGCAGGGCATGGATACGGGGCATGATGGGTCTCGGGGTTGGGCTACCTGAAAAGGCTGGGTTTATTTTTCAGGTAGCCTTCAACCGTTTTGCAGTTTGGCGATATCGGGCGTGATCACGCGCACATCGGCATTTTGGGCGCGGTGGCGCAGGGAGTGGTCGGCGAGCACGAGGGCGAGCATGGCTTCGGCGATGGGGGCGGCACGCAGGCCGACGCAGGGGTCGTGGCGGCCGTGGGTTTCGAGCATAACGGGCTGGCCGTGGATGTCGATGCTGCGGCGCGGCGTGGCGATGGAACTGGTGGGCTTCACGGCGAAGTCGGCGCGTATGGTTTGGCCGGTGGAAATGCCGCCGAGGATGCCGCCGGCATGGTTGCTGGCGAAGCCTTGCGGCGTGAGCTCGTCGCCGTGTTGGCTGCCACGTTGGCGCACCACGTCGAAGCCGTCTCCGACGGATACGGCTTTCACGGCGTTGATGCCCATCAGGGCGTGGGCGATGTCGGCGTCCAGCCGGTCAAACACGGGTTCGCCGAGGCCGACGGGGACGTGTCGCGCTTCAATATGCAGCTTTGCGCCCACGGAGTCGAGCGATTTGCGCACGGAATCCATATAGGCTTCCAAATCGGCAATTTGGCTTTGGTTGGCGGCAAAGAAGGGGTTTTGGCCGATAAATTCTTCGCCTTCAAATGCGATTTCGAGTTCGCCCACCTGGCTCACCCAGCAGACGATTTCGGTGCCGAACTGCTCGCGCAGCCATTTTTTGGCCACGGCACCGGCGGCCACGCGGGCGGCGGTTTCGCGGGCGGAGCTTCTGCCGCCGCCGCGATAGTCGCGGATGCCGTATTTGTGCCAATAGGTGTAGTCGGCATGGCCGGGGCGGAATTGTTGGGCAATGTTGCCATAGTCGCGGCTGCGTTGGTCGGTGTTGCGGATGAAGAGGGCGATGGGCGTGCCGGTGGTGCGCCCTTCAAACACGCCGGAGAGGATTTCCACTTGGTCGGCTTCGCGCCGCTGGGTAACGTGGCGGCTGGTGCCGGGGCGACGGCGGTCGAGGTCGGGCTGGATATCGGCTTCGGCAAGCGGCAGGCCGGGCGGGCAGCCGTCGATGATGCAGCCGATGCCTACGCCGTGACTTTCGCCGAAGGTGGTGATGCGGAAGAGTTGTCCGAAGGAGTTGCCGGGCATGATGGTTGAAACAAGAAGATTGGGAAGATGCGGGCGAGTTTAGCACAAAGGCTACCTGAAAATGATTTTTCAGGTAGCCTTCGGCTATTCCGCAGCCTAAGCCTTTTTCACAAATTCGGATTTGAGGTTGAGCGCGGTGCCGTTTACTTTGCAGGCGATGTCGTGGTCGCCTTCCTGCAGGCGGATGTTTTTCACTTTGGTGCCTTGTTTGAGCACCAGCGAGCTGCCTTTCACTTTCAGGTCTTTGAGCAGCACCACGCTGTCGCCGTTGGCCAGCGGTGTGCCGTAGGCATCAACTGCGCTGAGGGCGTCGTCTGCCTCGGCAGCGGCATCGGCCTGGGCCGACCATTCGTGGGCGCATTCCGGGCAAATGAGGTTGGCGCCGTCTTCATAGGTGTATTCGGATTGGCATTGCGGGCAGGGCGGTAGGGTAGTCATTCGTTTTCCTTATCGTTTGAAATGATTGGGAGACTACCTGAAAGCTGGCAACGGTTTTCAGATAGCCTGATGAGGCGGCGGATTATAACGCGGCCAGCACGGCATCGCCCATGCCGCTGCAAGACACGAGCTTCGTGCCTTCTTCATAAATATCGCCGGTGCGCAGCCCCTGTTCCAGCACTTTCTGCACGGCGTTTTCGACTTGTTGCGCGCGCGCTTCGTCGTTCAGGCTGTAGCGCAGCAGCATGGCCAGCGAAAGGATGGTGGCCAGCGGGTTGGCTTTGTTTTGCCCGGCGATATCGGGCGCGGAGCCGTGCGAGGGTTCGTATAGGCCTTTGCCGTTTTCGTCCAAGGAGGCGGAGGGCAGCATGCCGATGGAGCCGGTGAGCATGGAGGCTTCGTCGGAAAGGATGTCGCCGAAGATGTTGCCGGTGGCAATCACGTCGAACTGCTTGGGTGCGCGCACGAGCTGCATGGCGGCGTTGTCCACATACATGTGGGAGAGTTCGACGTCGGGGTATTGTTTGCCGATTTCTTCAAAGATTTCGCGCCACAGCTCGGTGGTTTCCAATACGTTGGCTTTGCCGACGGAGCAGACTTTTTTGCTGCGTTTCTGCGCGGCGCGGAAGGCGACGTGGGCGATGCGGCGGATTTCGCTTTCGCTGTAGCGCATGGTGTTGAAGCCTTCGCGCTCGCCGTTTTCCAGCGTGCGGATGCCGCGCGGCTCGCCGAAGTAGATGTCGCCGGTCAGTTCGCGCACGATGAGGATGTCGAGGCCTGCCACGATTTCGGGTTTGAGCGTGGAGGCGTTGGCCAGCTCTTTATACAAAATGGCGGGGCGCAGGTTGGCAAACAGGTTCAAATCTTTGCGGATGGCCAAGAGGCCGCGCTCGGGGCGCAGCGGGCGGTCGAGCTGGTCGTATTGGGGCGAACCGACTGCGCCGAGCAGCACGGCATCGGCGGCGCGGCACAGGTTTTGCGTGAACTCGGGATAGGGGCTGCCGAATTGGTCGTAGGCTTCGCCGCCCAAAGGGGCGTATTCGTAGGATACGTCCAGGCCTTGTTCAATCAATTTATCGAGCACGCGCACGGCTTCGCGCACGATTTCGGGGCCGATGCCGTCGCCTTTGAGGATGGCTAGTTTTTTGGTCATGAGGGTAAGTCCTTTATAGAAGGTGGATAACTATTTTTCAGGTAGCCTTACTTCGAATAGAGGCTACCTGAAAACCTTAATGGGGCTGAAACAGGCTGATTTCGCCGTTGTGGTATTGGTAAAGATACGGGGAAATCGCATAGGGGGAATCTGCATAGATTTCGGCGGCTAACTGCTGCAGTTTGTCTAAGGTGGCCGGGTTGTCGGGGCTGCATGCGAAAAGCGCATCTCGGGTGGGCAAGGCAAACACGGGGTTGTCGGGCAAGTGTTTGGCCAGAACGCCGCCCAATAGCAGGATGAGCGAGGCATCGTAAGTGCCGTCGAATAGGATTTGGTTTAGCCCGGATTGCGGATCGGAGGCGATTTGGATTTGGCCTTTGCTGTATCGGCTCAGGTTGTCTAACGCGGTTTGCTGCAATTCGGCTTCGCTAATGCCGGCTTGGGCGAGGAGCAGGCGGTCGAGGCTGATGCTGAATGTTTCGTTTTTAAACACATAAGCCAGCAATAAATTCTCGGCCAGCGGCTCGTATATCAGTATTTCATCGGGATTGTCGCCGTTGCTGCGCATGGATTGTGCCATCTCGTCCAGCCATGCGGTAGATTTGATAACGGGCATGATGTTGTCACGGTGTAAGGCCGCGTCATTCAGCATCATGGTTTGGCGCATTATTTGGCTGTTGTGGGCCAAGATTGCTTCCAAATCGGCAGGCTCTTGGCAATAAAGGGCATATTGGTTGCCCAAATAGAGGCTGTGGCGGCCATTGCCGATTTCTACCAGCAGAGTGGTGTTTTCCAAGTCCTCTCCCCATTCTATGGAGACTTCTGCGCCGCAATCACGCCGGGTTTGCTCGGCAAAGAGTTCGGCAAATTGCTGCCAGTTTAATAATTCCGGCTGGTTGGGCAGGTTGTTTGAAAATGGCATTTTTTATTCCTTTTGAAATTAGAGGCTACCTGAAAACCTTAATGGGGCTGGAACAGGCTGATTTCGCCGTTGTGGTATTGGTAGAGCAGGGTGGAGATGGTGTAGGGGCCTTCTTCGGCAATCTGTGCGGCGGCAACCTTTAGGGTGGCGATGGCGCGCTCGTCGGAAGGGTTGCATAAAATCAGCACGTTGCGCGCAGGGATAGCCAGCACGGGGTTGGCGGGCAGCACTGGGTCGCTCGGCAGGATTTCGTCTAAGAGCAGGATGAGGGAGGCATCGTAGTCGCTGTCGAGCAGGATTTGAGTAAGGCTGCTTTCTTCTACGTGCTCAATCTGTATTTTGCCCTGCATATATTGGCGCAGGTTGGCGAGGGCGGTGTGGTGTAGGGCGGCATCGTCGGCCAGGCCGGCGGCGACGGCGTCTTCGCGGCTGAGGGAGCGCATGGCTTCGCTGGTGTCGAGCATGTAGAGCAGCACCAAATCGCCGGCAATCGGGCGGTAGATAACGGACTCTTCGGGTTCGGTGCCGGCTACTTGGGTAGCCTGCCGCAGGTGTTCGAGCCAGAGGCCGTTTTTAATCACAGGGAATACCTGCTCGGCACGGGCTTGCGGCCGCTCGGCCATCATTTGCCGCACCACAGCGGTGTTGGCGGCGAGGATGGCATCTAAATCGGCCGGGGCTTGCAGATAGCGGGCGTAGTGGTTGCCCAGATAGAGCCTGCCTTCGCCCACCTGCAACACGGTGTCTTCAAGGCTCTTGCCCCATTCGATTTGCGCATCCACGGCACAATCGCGGCGGATGTGCTCGGCAAAGTGTTGGATAAACTGCCGCCAATCCATTGTTTTCGGCTCGCGGCCGAAGAGTCTGCTGAAGAAAGACATTTTCCGATTCCTTTATTGTGATGAAATGCTTATCCGGGCGGCCTGAAGGCTACCTGAAAATGGGATGCGCGTTATTTGATTTTATTATGGTGGTTGATAGCGGAAGCAATAAAGGCTACCTGAAAAACTTACTCAATGCGGCAATCTGCGCTTCGGATTTTAAACACAGCCTTGCGGATGGTTTGCCCTGGATTGCCCACAAGCGGGGCGTGGCCGTCGTTGGGGAAGAAGAGGGCAAATTCGCCTATTTCCAAATCAAACCACGTTTCCGGCGTGCAGCGGAAAAATTCGATGTCGCGCTCTTCGTTATAGCCTTGGCCGTGTTGCAGGCGGCTGCGGTCTATCCAGCCATAGGTTTCCCTGCCGCTTAACGGCACTTGGATATCGATGTGGTTTAAATGCGCTTCGGGCAGGGCGGCTTCGCGTGCGCGCAGGGTTTCGGTTTGAATGAAGAGGCGGATATTCGGGTTGCCGCACGGCACTTGGCCGTCGGGCAGGGCGGCCAAATCCAGGCTTTGCAGCAGGCGGAAGGCTTCGGCAAAGTCGGGGTGCAACGCGGCGTAGCGGGATGCATGGGCGATGGTGTCGGTAATCATGGTTTAGGGCTACCTGAAAGGTGCAATGGCATCCTATTCGGCAAGTTGCCGCAAAATATCCAGTGTGGCGTCGTAGTGTTCGGTAATGGGGACAACGCGGCGGCTGGTTTGTTCGATATCTGCACTTTCCTCCGTCCACAGCGGCGGGAAGAAGTGGTAAACGCTGTCGCCGCCCAATGCGGCCGCTTCTTCCTGCCAGCCTGCCCAGCGCACGTTTTCGTAGAACAGCGCCAAATCGCCGCTAAATGCCCAGTTGAGGAAGTCGGTGTAGCCCAATTCGCAGTCTTCCCATTCGAGGGTGTCGGGCGGCAGGTAGAACACATTGCCGGGGGTGCCGTCCAAGCCGCCGCCGTTGAGGGCAAAGTAGCCGCCGGCGGCATCGTCTGCAATCAGATAATAGGGCGCGGGCGCGGCAGGTTCGGATTGGGTGCGGCCGAGATTCCAGCTGCCGAGGCCGCGCGGCAGGCGGGGGCTGCCCGAGCCCAGGATGCGCAGCCAGCCTTGGTCGATGAGAATGCCGCCGGTTTCATACACCACCGCACCCATCACGGAACGGGTACTTACTTGGGTTTTCACCAGTTCGGCTTCTGCGGCGGCCGGGTCGCGCGGCAGGATTTCCACCGGATTGGCGGCTTCGGCAAGCCATTCTTGAATCAGCGGCCATGCAGGGTCGGCGGTATTAATGAGGTCGGCTAAGGTTTTCATATGAGGCTACCTGAAAATGAGCGAAGCGAATTTCTGCGAAGCTAAAATGGGCAAGAGCAGGATTTTTGCGAAGCTAAAGTAAGCGCAGCAAAGTTTCTGCGAAGCTAAAAATGGGTGAGTTAAGCAGCTGTTTAGATGGCTATACCTTTGTTGTGCAGATTCGCCAAGCATTCGGCAAGGTAATCATCGTCGTGTTCGGCATAAATCGGGTTGCCGACAGGCTCTTCCGCCAAATCGGGATAGGGCGGGCAGGTGCTACCGCGATGGTTTTTATCGCGCCACGCGGGATCAGGCCGGTAGCCGCGCTGCTGCATTTCGTCCATGATGAGAGCGTGATAGGCATAGAGCAGATAGGGGCTGTGGGCGAAGACGTAGTTTACGGTGGCGTGCGGCCTGCCCCAGCCGTTGCCGCGCAGGGCGGCGCATTCGCGGTGTTGGCCGAGCAGTTGGGCACGGGGGAGTTGGGGGATAAGGGTTTGGTGCCACAGGCGCATGGTGATTCCCTAAATAAAGGCTACCTGAAAAAGGGAGAGCGGATTTCAGGTAGCCTGCAATGGTTTAGTTAATGGGGCGGGTTTCGCCGCTCACGGGGTCGTCAATTTGCATACGGCCGCTGGCTTTGTCCACTTCGTAGCCGAACAGGCGGGGGGCGGTGTGTGGATCGCCGCCGCAACGGGCGTCGTGTTTTTCGTGCACGTCCACAGTGTAGCTGTTGGTGGATTCGGTGGTGATGAACAGCAGGCATTCCGGTTTCAGGCTGGTTAGCCGGTGGCGGGCAACGGAGGCAGACACGCGGGCTACGGCTTGGTCTTTGTTGCTGATGGGTTCGGCTTGGGCGCTGAGGGCGAGGAAGGGCAGCAGGGCAGTGAGGAGGAGTGCGGGTTTCATAATGTTTTCTATTAGAGCTGGGAAAGATAAAAGGCTACCTGAAAAAGGTTTGAGCTTCGCTGAAACTTGCTTTCAGGTAGCCTTGGGTTTAGCTGTTAAACAGCCAGGGTTGGCTTTGGCGGCGCTCTGCTTCAAAGGCGCGGATTTGGTCGGCGTGTTGCAGGGTGAGGCCGATTTCGTCGAGGCCGTTGAGCAGGCAGTGTTTGCGGTGTTCGGTGATGTCGAATTTAAACACGGTGCCGCCGGGGGTGGTAACGGTTTGCCGTTCTAAATCGATGCTGAGTCGATAGCCTCCGGTGGCATAGGTTTCCTGGAAGAGTTGTTCCACCTGCTCCTCGGTCAGCACGATGGGCAGCAGGCCGTTTTTGTAGCAGTTGTTGAAGAAAATATCGGCAAAGCTGGGGGCGATGACGGCACGGAAGCCGTAGTCGTCGAGCGCCCAAGGGGCGTGCTCGCGCGAGGAGCCGCAGCCGAAGTTTTTGCGCGTGAGCAGGATTTGCGCGCCTTGGTAGCGCGGCTGATTCAGCGAAAAATCAGGATTGAGCGGGCGCTTGCTGTTGTCCATGCCCGGCTCGCCGTGGTCGAGATAACGCCATTCGTCGAAGCAGTTTACGCCGAAGCCGCTGCGTTTGATGGATTTGAGGAATTGTTTGGGGATGATGGCGTCGGTGTCCACGTTATTGCGGTCGAGCGGGGCAACGAGGGCGGTGAGCTGGGTAAAGGCTTTCATGGCGGGTCTTTGTGGTTTGCTTAAAGGCTACCTGAAAATGTAACCTTAATATTTATATGGCTATTTTTATTCCGGCAGGCGCTCGGCCTGCCGGATGCTTGGTTTATTCGGTGGCGTTTTCGATTTTCTCGCCCACATGGGAAATACCGCGGCCAACGGCATTGCTGCCCTTGCGTACGGCTTCGCGGGTGTTGTCGATGTTGTTGGCAGTGTCTTCTTTTACGCCGTGCCAAGTGCTGGAACAGGCAGAAAGGCCGATGGCGGTAATGGCGAGGATGAGAAGGTGTTTCATGTTTTCAGCTCCTTATGTGAAGAAATGAAAGATGCACGATTAGCTCGTGTGGCTTTATTATCGGCCAAAACAGCAAGGCCGACGGCTGATTTAGCCTGAATTTATCGGATTTTACTTTTCAGGTAGCCTTTGCAGCCGGGCAACTGCCGGATTAAAAATCGGCTTCATAACCGTGGCCTCGGCTACCGTAAAAAATCAACCAGCGCGCTAGAGAATAGACAATGTGCAATTGGCTTTCCAAACTTTCTGGCTCGGCTTCTGGCGGTTCGTATTGGTCTTTTAGATATTCCAAGCCGTGTTGCTGCGCAGCGGGGGTAACTGCGGCAATCAGTCGGTGGGCATAATCTACAGCTTCTTCGGCCAAATGGTTCGACCATGCTTCGTTGAGCAAATCTTCGCCGATCAGCTCCTGACAGTCAGCCAGGAATTGGCCGCGGAATACGTTTTCGTCTTGACCAAAGGCGCGATATACCGGCACGCTGTCTTGTTCCGGAGCCAATTCGATTACATAGTAGCCTTGGTAATCTTGGTAAACTTCATCAAACGGCGGTTTATCCGGATTATCGTCGGCATCATATTGTTCGCGCAGCCAAGCGTCTGCCTGAGCATCTCTACCCACTTGCGGTGCCTTGATGGTTTCATAGCTGGGTATGCCGAGCGCGAACCATTCTTTCAGCAGTTGTTCTCGTTGGTCGGGAGAAAGATTTTCCGACGGTATCAGACTATATAGCTCATAAAAGCGTTGCTCCTTGCCCGCTTTGGGTTTGCTTAACGGGCGCATATCCAATCCCATATTATTTTCCTTTCGTAGTCGGATTTTCGGGTAGCCTCGGCAGGGGCGGGCGGTTTAACGGTTGCGGCCGGGGTTGTATTTGAGCACGATGCGGGTGAGGTCGCCGCGGTGGCGGCGGCAGAAAGCATCTGCTTCGGCCCTGCTGGGGCGGCGTTTGCCGTCTTGGCCGAGCAGGCGGATGGCGGGGTGTTCGCGCAGCATGGAAGCAATCGGTTCGCTTTCAATTTGTTTGCCGCATTCGCCGTAGCGGGCGAAGCCTTCGTAAACGTTGTTGAGGCGGGTGCGCGTGTCGATTTCGGCGCGGGCAATGCGCGGACAGGCGGCGATGAAGGCTTCAAACATGGCAAATTCGCTCAGCACGGTGCGGCACTGCTCCGGTGTGGGCGAAGCGATAGGCTCGGCGGCAGCCAGGGCGGGGCAGAGGGCGGCGAGCAGGAGGGTGGTTTTGAGGAGGGTTTTCATGGGGCTCAATCTATTTTTGGGGTTCCTGAGAAGGGGGTATTTTAACTTTTTCAGGTAGCCTGTGGGCAGGTAGAGGCTACCTGAAAGCGCAGCTTCAACAAAGTTAAAACGAGGTTTCGGCGGAGCGGAGCGAAGTTAAAGCCATCAAGCCAGTTGGCGCACATCCACAAAATGCCCGGCCACCGCCGCCGCTGCCGCCATGGCGGGGCTGACGAGGTGGGTGCGGCCGCCGTTGCCCTGCCGCCCTTCAAAATTGCGGTTGGACGTGGAGGCGCAGCGCTCTTTCGGCGCGAGGCGGTCGGCGTTCATGGCCAGGCACATGGAGCAGCCGGGTTCGCGCCATTCGAAGCCTGCGTCGGTGAATATTTTGTCCAGGCCTTCTTTTTCCGCCTGCTCTTTCACCAAGCCGGAGCCGGGCACGACCAGCACGCGGTTCACGTTGTCGGCCTTTTTGCGGCCTTTGGCCACGGCGGCGGCTTCGCGCAAATCTTCGATGCGGCTGTTGGTGCACGAGCCGATGAACACCACGTCCACGGGGATTTCGTTCAGCGGCGTGCCGGCGGCCAAGCCCATGTATTCCAAGGCGCGCTCCATGCCAGCGCGTTTCACTGTGTCGGCTTCGTCGGCAGGATTCGGCACTTTGCCGTCTACGCCCAGCACCATTTCGGGCGACGTGCCCCACGTTACCTGCGGTTCGATATCTTCGGCGCGGAATCTGTACGTTTTGTCGAATTCCGCACCGTCGTCGGACACCAGCGTGCGCCAGTAGGCCACGGCTTTGTCCCAATCCGCGCCTTTGGGGGCGAATTTGCGGCCTTGGATGTAGTTGATTGTGGTGTCGTCCACGGCCACCAAGCCGCTGCGCGCGCCGGCTTCAATCGCCATGTTGCACAGGGTCATGCGGCCTTCCATACTCAGGCTGCGGATGGCTTCGCCGCCGAATTCGATGGCATAGCCCGTGCCGCCCGCCGTGCCGATTTGGCCGATGATATACAGTGCGATGTCTTTGGCGGTTACGCCCGGTTTCAGGCTGCCTGAAACTTCAATCAGCATGGATTTGGACTTTTTGGCGGTGATGCACTGGGTGGCCATGGTGTGTTCCACTTCGCTGGTGCCGATGCCGTGCGCCAGCGCGCCGAACGCGCCGTGGGTGCTGGTGTGCGAGTCGCCGCATACCACAGTCATGCCGGGTAGCGTCGCGCCCTGCTCGGGGCCCATCACGTGCACGATGCCTTGGCCTTTGTCTTTAAACGGGAAATACGCCAGCGCGCCGAATTCTTTGATGTTTTTGTCCAAAGTGTCCACTTGCAGCTTGGAAATCGGGTCTTTGATGCCTTCGTCCCAATGGTCGGTGGGCGTGTTGTGGTCGGCAGTGGAGACCACGCTGTCGATGCGCCACAGCTTGCGGCCGGCCATTTTCAGGCCTTCAAATGCCTGCGGGCTGGTCACTTCGTGCACCAGGTGGCGGTCGATATAAAGGAGGACGGTGCCGTCTTCTGATTCGTGGACAATATGGCTGTTCCAGAGTTTGTCGTAGAGGGTTTGTGCGCTCATTGGATTTGTTCCTTGATATGATTTTGAGGTGGATTATGCACAGAATGTCTAAAAAACGCAAGAATAGAAAAGTAAAGATTATCTTGGGTATAGAATATTTGGATTTGTTTGTACGTTTTGTCTAATTGGATTGGTGGGAGGCTACCTGAAACGTGGTTTTAGCCAAATTGCCTTGAATGAAAAGGAAATATCTGTACGCCAGATAGCGGATAAAAATAATGGGATAAGGCCGAGGCTGCAGGCGGCGCAGGTAGTATTCCAGACCAGCCAACACGGCAGCTTTCTTATTTTGATTCGCTATACCGGCCACTCCGAGTTTGGAACGGATGTGCCCAACGCTTATAATTCATGCTTGGTTTTACCACCCATTTGCCGCCTGTGCCACCAGTAGGCTACCTGAAAGAATCCGCCATGACCGAATACCGTTACCCCGCCGCCCAAATTGCTGCCGAAGTGTTGCAGCGTTTGGCACCGCAGGCCGCCGAGCCAGTGTTGCCGCTGTTGGACGAACTGTTTGCCGCGCAAGAGGGTGGCCACAGCTACATCACGCTCGCGCCGCAAGAGGCGGAGGCGTTGCGGCAGGCCGCGCCGGTGGTGGGCGATGGTGGCGCGTTCACGCCTTTGGTGTTGCGCGGGCGGCGGCTGTTTAGTGGCAGGCTGTTTGCACTAGAGCGCAGCGTGGCCGCCGAATTACAACGGATTGCCCATAATCGGGTGAGGCTACCTGAAAACGCCGGGCTGCGGCAACGGTTGCGCGATTGGTTTCCCGATGCCGGGCATAACGGGCAGCGGCTGGCTGCCGCGCTGGCGGTGTTGCAGCCGCTGATGCTGGTAACTGGCGGGCCGGGCACGGGCAAAACCACCACGGTGGCTAAGCTGCTGGCGCTGCTGTGTGCCGATGCGGTCGAGATGCCGCGCATCGCGCTCACCGCCCCCACCGGCAAGGCTGCCGCCCACATGACCCGTTCGCTGCACCGTGCGTTGAGTAGCTTTAAGGTGGGTAGCGAACAGGTGTTGCAGCATTTGACAGTATTGGAAGGACAAACTGTCCACCGTTTGCTGAAGCTGAACCCAGCAGTCGGCTATTCGAAATTTAACCGTGAGCAGCCGCTGCCTTTTGATATTGTGGTGGCCGACGAGGCTTCCATGCTGGATTTGCCGCTGCTGCACCAATTATTGTGCGCCATTCCCGAGCATGGCCGCCTGATTTTGTTGGGCGATGAAAACCAGCTGCCACCAGTGGGCATCGGTGCTGTATTGCCCGTGCTGGCGCAGCCCACCGTGCTCACGGCTAAAGAAGCTGCCCAGTTGGCCGAGTGGCTGCCCGAAGGCGTGCCGTTTGAAGTGCGGGATAACCCGCCGCCCTTGGCCGGTAACGTGGCGCGGTTGGAATACAGCCACCGTTTCGATCCGCAGCGCGGCGTGGGCGCATTGGCACAGGCCGTGGTGAACGGGGAGGCTGCCGCCGCCGAAGCCGCGTTTGCCCGCTTTACCGACGACTTGTTCAGGCTACCTGAAACCCCCGCCGCCTTGGCGCGGCACTTTGCCAAACAGTACGAGGCCTACTGGCAGGCGGTAAACAGCGGCGACCCGGCGGCCTGCTTTTCCGCCCAGCAGCAGTTGGTGGTGCTGGCCGCACGGCGCAGCCAAGCGGCAGAGTTCAACCGCGAATACCGCAAGCTCCTGGTCGCGCAGGGCAGAGCGGCGGAACAGGGCTGGTTTGCCGGGCAGGTGCTGATGGTGGCGGAAAACGATTATGCCGTGAACGTGTTTAATGGTGACATCGGCATCGTGCTGCCGCATGGCGACGGACTCGCTGCGTTTTTCCCCGATGCAGGCGGCTTCCGCGCCGTATCGCTCAGCCGGCTGCCCGCGCACGATACCGCCTTTGCCATGACCGTACATAAAAGCCAAGGCTCGGAATACCAGGAAGTGTGGCTCTTGGGCGACGAGGCCGACTCCGCCCTGTTCGACCGCAGCCTGCTCTACACTGCCATCACCCGCGCCCGCCGCCGCTTCGGCTACGCCGGCCAGATGAGTGCCCTTATTGCCGCCGTGCAACGCAAAAACCACCGCCGTACCGGTTTGGGCGAGGCATTGCAATCGCTAAAGTAAATGAGAGTTAGCAAGAAAAAGGCTACCTGAAAGTTTCAGGTAGCCTTT